>NZ_SOCA01000009.1 GCF_004364345.1 Prosthecobacter fusiformis
TGCTCTTTTTTGAAGGTTTTTTCGCGCTTTCTTCTCCCAAGACCCCTTTTTTACCCAAAATTGGGGCATTTTCGACTCGCTGGAGGAAAATCGGCCCTCAACTTCCCTCCAGAATCTAAATTTTCACCCCAATCCCTTTTTCGCCTAACCAATGTTGATATTCAGGCCTTTTTAGCGCGTGCCATTCTCCACACCAGCCATCCAACCACATTCACGACCGCCAAAGCGCCTAACAATTGGGTGAGCGACTGCGCCAATGACCCCTTCCCCAAGCCGCTCCCGACCAGAGAGAAAGCAATATTTAACGGTAAGTAGCCAAGCAGAGTCCCGATCAAAAAGGTCGAATGCGCCACCTGGGTCACCCCTAACAAAACATTCAGTACCAGACCAGGTAGCATCATCTGCCGCACCCAGAAGACCTTCAGCCAGGAAGGCTTCTCCAGCATCTTCTTCAGCCAGGGCCAGCGCTCAGCCCGGGCCAGGACCGCACGCCGCGCTCCTGCCCGAGTCATGAGGAAAGCCCCATACGATCCCAGAACGGAACCCACCAGAGAGAGGCTCAGCCCCTCCATAAAGCCAAAGATCAGCCCCGCACCCGCACAGAGCGGCAGTCTGGGCAGGCCGATCATCACCCCTATCGCACAGGCCAGGATGAAGCTGAGGTGCGCCATCCAGCCTAGCTCATCCACAAAAGCCTTCCAGGCCTGGACATTGGTGATCCAGGCCTTCAACGGCGTAAAATGTGCCAGGACCATGAACAGTCCCACCACAGCCACCAGGATGAGGACACGCTTGTTTTCACGGTTCATGGATCGGCTTGTTTCCAATTCGACCAAGTCCGCCTCAGTGGCCTTGTCTTCAGTGTCGCACTTCACATGTCCAGTGTGCAGCGGGGCTTTTTCTTGGTCCGGTCCGTTCATTCGGGAGTAATCAGCGACGGGTCACCCGGCTTCTCAACACAGAAAGTGCATCTTTATCTCAAGGCATCCTCCCGCTGGCGCGTTTCATAAGAACTTGCCATGAACACGCCCGCCCTTTCTCGCCGCCAATTTCTTCAGCGCAGCAGCCAGGCGCTCGCCTCAGGCCTGCTCGCCACACCGCTCCTGCAGGCTGCGGGTGCCATGCCACGCTCTGAAACGCTGGTACATCAGCTTTACTCAAGCCTCCAGGAGCCTCAGCAAAAGTTGTTATGCTTTGGCTGGGACGACCCGCGCCGTCTCAAGGTAGACAACAATTGGCATATCACTCCTCAAAAACTCCGCGATGTCCTGGATGGAGACCAGCAGGACCTCGTCCGCCAGATTTTCGACAGCTTGCACAGTGATGAGTATAAAAAAGAGGTCTGGCGTCAGTTTGACCAGGATAATAAAGGCGATGGCGGCTTTGCCAGCTCCTCCATGGCCCTTTTTGGGAAACCCGGCAGCGGCCAGTTCGAATTCGTCCTCACTGGTCGCCACTGCACCCGCCGCTGCGATGGTGACAGCGAGGCTGGCACTGCATTTGGCGGCCCCATCTTTTATGGGCATGCCGCGAAGGGCTTTTATGAAAAACCGGACCACCCAGGCAATGCCTACTGGTTCCAGGCCAAACGAGCCAATGAAGTTTTCCAGGCCCTGGATGGTCGCCAACGCGATCTGGCTCTGCTCGGAGACGGGCGGGATGAAACAGGTAGCCGCACGGTTAACCTCACCGGAAAAAAAACGGGATTGGACGGCATCCCCCTGACGGAGCTTAGCGGAGACCAAAAAGGACTCGTCCGCCAGGTACTCGGAGATTTGTTAGCCCCCTTCCGCAAAGAAGATGCCCAAGAGTCCCTCAAATACATCGAAGCCGCCGGATTCGAGAACCTGCACATGGCCTTCTATAAGAATCAGGACGTCGGCAATGACGGCACCTGGGATGTCTGGCAGATCGAAGGTCCCAGCATGATCTGGTACTTTCGGGGAGATCCCCATGTCCACTGTTGGGCTCATATTAAAGAAGCAGCCTGAGAAAAAAATTCAAGAGGACCACTTGACAGGCGCGGGAATTGCTAGCGAACGTACTCGCACGCAATGCCAACTCCCGTTTTGGAAGCGACCTACTACATCTCTAAAGGCCAAAAAGTCGTCGGTCCCTGCACCTTGGACGACTTATACAGCTATATCGCCTACGGCTCAGTCCGCGAGAGCGATCTGGTGCGCCGTGAAGGTGCCACGGACTGGACCCCGCTTAAAGCCCTGGAAGAATTGCATCTGGATACACCGGATTCCCAGACAGCCCGGGAGCTGACCACCCGCCGCCGCACAGCACGTTACCGGGACTATGCCAAAGTGCCCCGCAATCGCCGCTCCGGCATCGTGCTATGGCGCCTCATCATCGGCTTCTTGCTTTTCCCCCCGCTTCTTTGGAAAGCCGCCATCACCGTCTTCCAGGACCGGATCTTTACCACCAAGACGGATCCGCGCGGTTACCTGGAGTCCTGGCCCCGCTGGTGTGAGCCCGTCATCTCGGGCATGATTATCGTCAATACCTTGGCCTGGACAGCCTTTGTCTGGAGCTTTTCCCAGGAATCAGCACCCGTTGTCCAGGAGCTCGCCGCTATCTTCTCCACCGGCATGGTGGAGATCCAGCGCTGGTTTAATCAGTAAGCGAGATGAAAAGCGGAAGGCCGTTTCCTTCAGCAGATGTTTGAATTTTAACAAAAACAAACAATTCCATTGCCTTTAATACTATGGAAAATATAGTTGGTGTAGATTTGGCTCCATTATGCCTGTTTCACCCGTCCACTTTTCCCCCCGGCAAGCCTCGAAGAGGCTGCTCATCGCGCTTGCCTTAGGAGCGCTGATCCTGGCCAGCAGTCATGCCCAGCAAAATCCGGCCCTGTCGGAGAACGCTACCATCAAGGTCAATTTCCCCAACACGCCGGTCCAGGCCATCATCCCGTTTTATACCCAGATCACGGGAAAAAAGATCATCCTGGATTCCGCCCTTCAGGGCGAGCCCCTGCGTATCATCGCCCCCGAGCCTTTGACCCGTCGTGAGGCGGTCGCCTTTATTGAGGCTACCCTTCTCCTCAATGGGTATGCCATCATCCCAGTGAATGAGTCCACGGTGAAGCTCATTCATCACAGCGGCGGCAAGAGCCCGACACCTGAAGGGCTTAAAGTTTATAACTCCATCAAAGATCTGCCGGATAACGAAGAGCTGTGCCACTTCGTCATGCCCCTCCAGCACATCTCCCCAGATGAAGCCTCCAAGGCCTTTCAGCAGGTGATCAAGCTGCACAGCTACGGTGCCATCATGCCCATGAAGAATGCCGCCGCACTCATCATTACGGAAAACAGTACCACCATCCGCAGCATCTATGAGATCGCCCAGGTCATTGATGTGCCACCGGCAGAAATTGCCAATGAAATGATCAAGCTGGAGCGCAGTGATGCGGAAAGCATCGCCGAGATCATTGGGGAAATCTACGCGGAGGAAGAAAAGACCGAATCCGCACCTGCCCAATCCATCCCTGCCGCACCCCCAGTAGCCACCAATGGCGCACGCGCCCCGGCCCTCAACCCCATGGGCATCGCTAACACGGCCAATACCAATCCTAGCGTAGCCAGAGTACGCGTCATCCCTCACCGCCGCACCAACAGCATCCTGGTCATCGCCCGACCGGTGGACATTACTTATATCCGCGGACTGGTGGAAAAGCTGGACCAGCAGGCAGGTGACGTCACTTTCCTGAAGCGCAAGCTGGCCTACCTGGATGTGGGGGATTTCCTTCCCGTCGCCTATAATGCCCTGGCCAAAGACACCGACATCCAGAGCGAGGGCGCAGATTCCGCCTCCGGCGGCGGACGGCGCAGCAGCAGCAGCCGACGCCCTAGCGCCAGTTCCAACACACCCTCCACGGATGCCTCCCGCGACAGTTCCAGTTCGAACGATTTTGGTCAAAATCTCCAGGGCGGTTTCGGTGGCCAGGGGAACAATCGTAACGAACGCAGCCTGCTGGATGACCCAGATGCCATCTCCGCACCAGAATCCCTGGTGGTTGGAAAGACCCTGCTCATTGCCGACCCCCAGTCCAACAGCCTCGTCGTCAGCGGCTCGCCAGAACACATTGCCGTCATTGACCAGCTCATCCAGGAAATGGATGTGCGCCCGCAGCAAGTTTACATCAGCACCATCATCGGCCAGTTGAACCTGGGCGGAGATTTCAAATACGGGTTCGATTTCCTCAACATGCTGGATGATTTCACCCTCCGGCAGAAGGATGTCACCACCCCCAACGGTGTTGACCTCGGAGGTGCCTTGAACATCCCGTTCAACATGGAAAAATTCGGCACCAGTTCCATGAGCTTCTATGGCCAGCTCGGCTCCCTGAGCCGTTATGTGAACCTGCTGGAAGGGAATAAAAACTTCAAGGTCCTCTCTACCCCCAGCCTTTATACCACGAACAATGGCAAGGCGGTCATCTCCAGCGGTCAGCGCATCGCTGTGCCGGTGAATATCCTTTCCAATGCAGGCATCAATAACATTGCCGCCACCAGTGCCAGCATCGAATACCGGGATGTCGTCCTGAAGCTGGAAGTTGTCCCTCTCATCAATAACGACAACGAAGTCACCCTGCGCATCGCTCAGGTGAATGACAACATCGTTGGTGAGCAAAACATCTCCGGCAACACGGTGCCCACCATCGGCACCCAGGAGTTGCTGACGACTGTGACCGTGCGGGACGGAGCCACCGTCGTCCTGGGCGGGCTCATCACCGAAAGGACCGAAAACACCGAGCGCGGTGCCATCTTCCTGCGCCGCGTTCCCGTACTGAAGCACCTCTTTGGCACCACGGAGAAAGGCACCACGCGCGATGAGCTGCTGATCTTCATCCAGCCAAAGATCATCAATTCCACCGCCCAGCTGGACAGCCCGAATAACATTGAAGCACGTCGTTCCCGCATCATGGAAGAGACCCTGGAATTCGGTATGCCTCTGAAAGATATTCCCCGGGCACTGCCTGCGGATAAGTAACGGCGGATAAAGGTTAGCTTTAATGTTAGGCTTCCAGCCCCGGACGGTTTCCTGGAGATTGACGAAAAGCGGCGGAGGCGCATAATCGTAGCTAGGAAATTTAACCCTGCTGCGAATCATGAAATATCTCATTGTACTCCTGATTGCCACCCTGTCTGCCACGGTCTTCTCCGCACCAGCTCCACGCGAATGGACCAATACGGAAGGCAAGAGCCTCACAGGCACACTTGTTGAAACCGTTCTGGATGCACAGGGAAAAGCGACGGCCGCCAAAGTGCGCCTGCCCAATGGCCAGGTCTATATCCTGGAACTGAGCAAGCTCTCTGCCGCCGACCAGGAATACGTGGCCACTGCCCAGAAGGAAAAAGCGGCCGAGGAGCAAAAAGCCTTGCTGGCCAGCCGCCGTGCCAAATGGACCGATGACTGGGAAAAGGCGCAGGAAGAATCCGAAAAGACCGGGCTGCCCATCCTGCTGTTGATGACTGGATCCGACTGGTGCGGCTACTGCATCCGGCTGAAAAGCAATGTCTTTGAAGAACGGGAATTTCAGAAATTCGCCAATGAAAACGTCGTGCTCATGATCGCGGATTTCCCTCACGGTTCCCAGTCCAAGGCGCTGAAGGAGCAGAATGAGAAGCTGAAAAAGGACTTCCCCTTTGGCGGTTATCCCACGGTGAAACTGGTCAAAGACGGCAAAGAAGTCGCCTCGTTCGGCGGCTATGGAGGTGACTCGGCCGAGGACTACGTCAAGAAGCTGGCTGAGAAATTGAAGTAACTTCAAGACGAGTTGATACGAAAACAGAGATCCATCATAAAAGAGCTGTGTTTTCCTTTTGCACTGCGGCCCAGGCTGCGTGTCATAGCTGACGCTCTCTGCATGGCCTCCGCTCCTTCCTACCTCCCCTGGCTTAGGCGGATTGTCTTTTGCCTGTTCATGGCCGCCATGGCCTGGGGATATGTATGGCTGTCTGCACAAAACATCCGCCATTCCCTGGACCGGGAAATGACGCCGCTGGAAAACCGTCATCTTGCGCTCACCCTGGCCACTCAGAGAGATCTGAGGCCTGACTTTACCCACAGCTTCTCCGAGCCGCTGAAAAAATTGGCCCCTCACCGCACTGACGGCGTGGCCCAGCCCCTGTGGCCTTGGGTGGCAGCCTGGAGACTGGATGAGGCGGACCTGCGCGGCTCGCTGCATGATCTGGCGTGGTTCCGGGTCGGTCTCACCTTGGCCTGCCTGATTTTGATGGGGCTGGCCTGCCTGCGCTATTTTGCCCTGCCTGCTGCCTTGCTGGTGGTGGCCTTGACTGGCTTTCATGGGCTTCTGGGCACGGTATCCATGTATTCTGGAGCTACTTTGTTTCATCTGTTCTTCCTGCTCACCTGGCTGGCTTGCCTGTATGCACTGCAAAGAAACTCGCTCTGGGTGTATGGGCTGGTCGGGGTGTTTGGTGCGCTGGCTTACCTCTCGGTGGGTCGGATCGTGCCGCTGGTGGTCGTGTTCATTCTCGTCAGCACACTCCGGGCGATCTGGGGCTGGCTGGCGGCCCACTGGTGTCCCCATGAAGGGACGACCCTGTGGGTGAGGCGTAACCATATGTTCGGTCTGCTGCTGCTCGCCACTGGCGCGGGTTTCATCGCCGGACCACGGCTGACGGTTGCCCGGGAGCAGTTTGGGGAGGCCACCTTTCATTACAGCGACCACATCCGCTGGCTGGATGACCGGGAGGCAGCTCTCGCCTGGATCGAAGCTCATCCTGACAAAGCCAGCCTGAAACGTATACCCACATTGGAACGTCTCACCCCGCAGCATTACTTCCAGACCCATACTCCCGCACAGATAAAACAAAGGCTTTTCAATGGAATGTCCATCCTCACGGGTCGGCTCCAGGGCCGGGGCGGGGAGGTGGTGACGATACTGCTGGTCTTGCTGGTGGCCTTTACCCTGGCCTGTCGGTTTAGCACACCCAAAGCCTGCCACGCCGGAGAGCGCCTGCACCCGGAGACGGTGCCGACAGTGCTGTTTCTCGTCACTGTGGCAGTCACCTACGGACTCATTGCTGCCTGGGATGTAACGATCGTTACGGCCAATTACCTCCATGCACTCACCGGTCCCCTGACCCTGAGCCTGCTCTGGGGGTGTGAGAGTGTCCTGCGAAGGGCGCGGCGCCGGGGGGCGAGCTGGATGGTCGCCCAGGGTTACCAAGCCGTTCTGTGGCTGCTGCTGGCCATGACCCTGGTACAGTTTTGGAAAACGGCCTTTACTGTGCCCTGAAGCCTGCCTTGACTCCCCTGCTGCCAGGGTAAAGTCCCTTCCCCCATCTGTCGCATGCCTGCCCGCAATCCTACGTTCATCCTCTCCTTCGATTTCGACGGCACTCTGGTGCATCCGGAGAGTGATCCCGTCTTCCATCCGATGCTGGGGCAGATGATCCAGCACCTGCGCAACCAGGGCGCTGCCTGGGTCATCAATACAGGCCGCAGCCTGCCGCAGACTCTGCAAGGGCTTTCCCAGTATGGCATCTTCATGGAGCCGGATTACATCATCGCCATGGAGTGCGATATTCATAAGCCCGGCCTGTTCAGCAAGTGGACCGACTTTGGTCCCTGGAACAAACAGGCGCGCAAAGCCCATACGCGCTTCGTCAAAGACCATCAGGCTTCTTTGAACAGCATCCGCGAGATGGTGGAAAACCAGACGCAGGCCCAGTTTCTCACCGGGGAATATGGCGAGCTGGGAATCGTGGCGACTACGGATGAGGAGATGGAGGTCATCTGCTCGTTCATCGACACTCATGTGCGGCAGTTCCCGGACATCGGTTACAACCGCAATGGCATCTATCTGCGCTTTGCGCACAGCGGCTACAGCAAGGGCACTGCCTTGAGCGAGCTGGCCCGCCTGCTCGGTCTGAATGCCAGTCATTGCTTCGCCGCCGGGGATAATCTCAACGATCTCTCCATGCTGCACCCGCGCCATGCCTGCATGATCGCCACACCCGGCAACGGACTGCCCGAGGTGAAAGCCCATGTCCAGAGTCATGGCGGTTTCATCGCCACGCGATATGCGAGTGAAGGCATGATGGAAGCCCTGACGCATTACTTTGGCGGCAAGAGTTGATGGGTGAAAGCAGGCATTCTTCAGGTCCCACAAGAGAGGCTGTATAAGCGGGACTGGCGCATCTGTAGCCGTACCTTCAGAGGCCGGCCTTGGGGCAATGCGCTGCCAGAGGCCTGCCACCGGACCTGCCATTTTGTTTGGTTCTCACGCAGGGGTTCACAGTCTTCAGCTGTATAACCTTCAATAGGACGGCCATCCGCCTCCAGTAATGCGGCGCGGATCTCGCCCCCTGCGGCGTTGGCATTGATGATGAGTGCTGGGCCTCCCAATTGAAGGGGCCGGGTCTCGACAAGACCATTCTGACCGGCATCCAGGGACACAAAACCATGCCGCCTCCATTCGGCCCGGCCGATGGCATTCATTTTGGGTGGAATAGGGGCTCCGTGGCTGGTCGTGAGGGCGGTGTAATAGATCCAGGTCTCATCTTTCACATGCACACAGGTGCTGGAAACACCAAGGATGGTGCCGCCATCAAAACTCCCTGGTTCACCGCGTGGAATGAGGCTGATTCGAGGGTCCGTGCGCTGCCACGTCAGGCCATCGGCGCTGGTGATGAGCTGCACCTCAATGATGCCATCGGTGGGGCTCTGACCAGGTTTCACCTCTGTCTTCTCAGCATCCTTGCCCAGCACGCGAAAGATCGTCGGCAGACCGATAAAACCGGAAGCGTGAGGATAGACGGAGAGGTTATTGACCTCTGTACGCTCGTCCGCATTCTTGGCCCAGGCGTGGTCATCTTTATCCGCCAAGAAGGTCAGCTCGGGCTCGCTCCAGGTTTGGAAATCACGGCTACGAGAGAGTGAAACTGAGCGTCCATGCTTATTCGCCGGCTGTCGGTGATAAGCCAGGTATTCACCGGTCAGCGGATCCTGGGTCAGGCAGATATTATCCGAACTTTTCAGTACGGGACGGTCATCTGGAAAGCGTTTCCAGTTTATACCATCTGCGGATACCGCCGCATAATAGGCCCCTCTTAATGAGCCGAGCATCTTATACCGCCTGGAGGGATCCGGGTCCCGTTTGTCCAAAAGCACGCTCGGGCTATGCATGTCGAATACGATGTTGTTGGCCGTGGAGCCCTGGAAACTATGCAGTCCAAGCTGCGGCCTCTGCCAGGCCAGACCGTCTTTCGAAGTCGCATACAGAACCATGTCACCCTTGCCCGCCCTAAAACCTGGGACCTTGGGTTTATTCCCCTGCGCATCCACATCTGGATGGCCCATATACCAAAGGGATAAGCTTTGAGCAGCTTCATCATAATAGACCGAGCCATAGACATAAATGCGGCTGCCTTCCCAGGGAAGTTCCGGCTGCATCACTGGTTCAGCCCGTGTCCGTGCCCGATGAAGGGTGATGATAACCCCCTGTCTGGAGGCGATACCGCTGTCATCCACAAACAGCAGCGGCAAATCATCCAGCACAATCTTGGGCATCTCCTCGCACATCGCCGTTGCGGCGGAGAGCAGGAGGCCTAGGGCGATGAAACAAGGGAGCTGGCTTTTCATGGCGTTCAGAGAACCGGGGGGGAAAAAACGTGTTCACCATCCTGTCTGTTTCCCGGATTGATGCAGGGACAGCCGGAATGGATGCGGGGTAAAATGTTTCCTGAACATGCCCCACCGACCATTTGCCCTTGTTTGACCGGGGACGCTTGGGTTAAAGGAACTGCGACCCCATGAATCCGACCGCCAACGTCCACATCGCCTCCAATATCCCGCTGCCTGCGCCTCGTGCGCTGGTGGCAGAACTTCCACCCTCGGAGACGCAGGCGGCGTTTGTGAACCAGGCACGCCAGGAAATTCGCAACATTTTGTTCGGCGATGACAAGCGCTTTCTGGTTATTGCCGGACCCTGTTCCATCCATGATCCCGAGGCGGGGCTGGAGTATGCGGCGAAGCTGGCGGCGCTTTCCCGCGAGCTGAACGACCGCCTCTGCATTGTCATGCGGGTGTACTTTGAAAAGCCGCGCACCACCGTCGGCTGGAAGGGGCTGATCATGGACCCTGATCTGGACGGCACCTGCAACATCCCGGACGGTCTGCGCCTGGCGCGGCGCATCCTGCGGGATGTGCTGGAACTGGGTCTGGCAACGGCCACGGAGCTGCTGGACCCGATCACCCCACAATACATCGCGGACCTGATCTGCTGGAGTGCTGTTGGAGCACGCACGACGGAATCCCAGACGCACCGGCAGATGGCCTCCGGGCTGTCCATGCCACTGGGGTTTAAGAACGGCACGTTTGGCCACATCTCGCCGGCGGTGAATGCGATCAAGGCAGCCATTCAACCGCAGACTTTCCTGGGGGTCAGCGAAGATGGAGTGGCCTCCGCCGTGACCACCAGTGGCAATCCAGACTGCCACATCATCCTGCGCGGCGGTGAAGACGGCCCGAACTATGGTGCTGACGACGTGGCGGAAACGCGTGCTGCCCTTGAAGCGGCGAAGCTGAAGGCTTCCATCATGATTGACGCCAGCCATGGCAACTGTGCGAAGGACCACCAGCGCATGCCGCAGGTCTTCCGTGAGATCGTCCGCCAGCGCGCAGCCGGGGAGGAATCCATTATCGGTGCCATGCTGGAAAGCAACTTGGTGGGCGGCAGCCAGAAGTTCCCGCGCCCGCTGAATGAACTGACCCGTGGCCAGTCCATCACGGATGCGTGCATGGACTGGGCCACTACCGAGCAGGTGCTGCGCGAAGCGCATGCCCTGCTGGGATAAGGAGCCATCAGAAGTAAACATCTCTCAATCTAGGGTGAGCCGCAGCAGCGGCTCACCCCTCACCCCGGGCCCTCGCCCCGCAAGCGGGCGAGGGGGAGGTCGTTGTCAGCCGACCAGCTTCCGGGCCTCGGCGAGGGCAGCGTCCACCTTGGACACGTCCTTACCGCCGCCACGGGCGAAGTCGGGTTTGCCGCCACCTTTGCCACCAACGATGGGGGCAATGGTTTGAATAATCTTGCCGGCCTGAACCTTGGCCTGATGCTCTTTGGAAACGGTGGCCATGAGGGTGACGTTACCGCCGCCGGTGGAGGCCAGGACGATGACGCCATTAAACACGCCTTTGAGGGCATCGTTCACGGCCATCGCGTAGTCGCCATCCACATCGCCCAGGTTGGCGATGAGGGTGTTGTTTTCGGCGGTGGCGAGGAGTTCCTTGGCCTTGCCCGAGGCTTCACGCTGCTGGGCGGCCTTGAGGGCTTTCTCGAGTTCCTTCTGCTGGGATAGCAGGCCTTCGATTTTCTTCTCGAGGTCGGCCGTGCCCTGGGCGCTGACCTTGCCAGCGAGCAGCTTCAGGAGGTCGGCATCAGCACGGGCGGCGTTGTAGGCTTCGAGTCCGGCGATGGCTTCGATACGACGGACGCCAGCGGCGACGGCACCTTCACCGATGAGGCGGAAGAGGCCGATCTGGCCGGTGTGACGGGTGTGGGTACCGCCGCAGAGTTCCATGCTGTAACCGTCAAAGGCGAGCGGCTTGCCGCCGATCTGCACCACGCGGACATTCTCCGGATACTTCTCACCAAAGAGCTGCATGATGCCAGTATTGGACTTCACTTCCGCATAGGGGACTTCGTTCCAGGAAACGGGGTCATTGGCGACGATGCGCTCATTCACCAGACGCTCGATATCGGCAAGCTGACCCGCCGTGAGAGCCGCATTGTTGAAGTCGAAGGTCAGTTTCTCGGCCGTGACGTTGGAGCCTTTCTGAGTGGCTTCCTGGTTCACGACTTCATGCAGGGCCCAATGCAGGATGTGGGTGACGGTGTGATGACGCTCGATGGCGTGACGGCGGGCGGCATCCACTTCAATGCTAACGGTAGAACCGACAGCGGGTGTCTCTTCCCCTTCGATGAAATGCAGCCAGGTATTTCCCACCTTGGTGGTGCTGCTGATAGGATACGTATTCGCACCCAGGATGATCTGCCCGCTGTCACCGATCTGGCCACCCATTTCGGCATAACAAACACTGCTATCAAGGATGATGGCCGTCTTGTCCTTCATGGACACGACTTCGAGAACCTTCGCTTCTGTTGAGAGAGCGTCGTAACCGATGAACTTGGTGGGTTCTTTGGTTTCGATTTCGCTGACGGAGACGATCTGCTTGTTCTTTTGACCGGCTTCACGAGCGCGTTTTTTCTGCTCGTCCATGAGCTTGTCAAAGCCTGCGGTGTCAACGTTCAAGCCGCGTTCGCGGGCGAGGAGCTCGGTGAGGTCGAGAGGGAAACCGAAGGTGTCGTAGAGTTCGAATGCCACCGCCCCTGGAATAATCATCGGTAAGCTTGGCACATTGTGCAAAGCAGAAGTAAATTCACTCAAATGGACGGCTAGTTCTACCTCCAACTCGCCTCCCAATTCTTTTTCGCTATCGTAAGCAATTGCTTCTCTATATATGTCCTCAGCTGATGCCCAAGATGTTTCCAGCCTACTTGAGGTAACCGTAAATGCTGATTTAGCGCCAGACGCAAAAACAATAGGCTGGGCTGCCTTGATCAGCTGAGTTAAAAGATCGAGAAACGTTCGCACATCCCCCCATGATCCCTTGGTGGTTTGGAAAATAACTCTTCCATTTTTACCTGCTGCGTCATTTAGATCTCGGCAAGCGTCGAGTTGCTTATTGAAATCAATGATATGATTGAGACGGTCATCAAAAATTGCTAACCCCTTATCCAGCGTCCGATTGAACGCTTCTTCTTCCACCTTCAGCACAGCCTTGATCTGCTCTTTGCGGGCGCGCAGTTCGGGGAAGACATCACCCATGTGCTGGGCGAGGACGTCCACGAGTTTGTAGAAGAAGGGTTCTTTGAATTCCAGGGTGCGGCCATACTTCACGGCGCGGCGGAGGATGCGGCGGAGGGTGTAGTTGCGGTCGCTGTTGCCGGGCTGGATGCCATCGGCAATGGAGAAGCTCAATGTACGCAGGTGGTCGGCGATGACGCGGAAGGCGACGTCGATTTTCTCCTGTTCGGTCACGGGGATGACGTGGCCCTGCTCATTCGGCAGGGGCAGGGTGCTTTGGTAATGCTTGCCGCTGAGCTTGGTCAGTTCATCAAAGATGGGTTTGAAGACATCGGTGTCGTAGTTGCTGATCTTGGCGGTTTCGAAGTCGGTGAAGTTCTTGGTGCCCTGGATGATGGAGGTGAGGCGCTCAAAGCCCATGCCGGTATCCACGTGCTGCGCAGGCAGGGGTGTGAAGGTGCCGTCCGGGTTGGCATTGTACTGGATGAAGACGTTGTTCCAGATTTCGATGCAGCTTGCGTCGCTGCCATTGACTAACTTCGCGCCTTCGCGCTGGCGTTCTTCGCTGAGCTCAATGGGGCCGGGGGTGAGGTCAATGTGGATCTCTGTGCAGGGGCCGCAGGGGCCGGTATCGGCCATCATCCAGAAGTTGTCCTTCTTGTTGCCGTTGACGATGTGGATGTCGGGGTCGAGGCCCACGGCACGGAATTTTTCGGCCCACAGGTTCCAGCTTTCTTCATCGCGGTCGGCGGGGTCGCCCTTCGATTTGTCCGGCTGATAAATGGTGGCGAAGACGCGGCTCGGGGGGAATTTGAAACGCTCGACAATGAGTTCCCAGGACCAGGAGATGGCTTCCTTTTTGAAGTAGTCACCAAAGGACCAGTTCCCCAGCATCTCAAAGAAGGTGTGGTGATAGGTGTCCAGGCCGACGTCCTCAAGGTCGTTGTGCTTGCCGCCGGCGCGGATGCATTTCTGGGTATCGGCCGCGCGGGTGGGGAGGCCTTTGCTCAGCACGCCAGGCCAAGTGTCCACATCGGCCGAGCGCTCGCCCAGGAAGATGGGGACGAACTGGTTCATGCCAGCATTGGTGAAGATGCGTGCGCCATCGCGGCTGGTGTAGCCGACGTTGTCACTGGGGACGATGGTGTGGTCCTTGGACTTGAAGAAGTCCAAAAATGTCTGGCGAATCTGGGCGGCGGTGGGGACGGCGGACATGAGCAGAAAGGGGCGCGCACTATGGGCGGAGGAGGCGGGTGGTAAAGTGATCAGTTTTTAGCGACCCGCAGGAAGGAAGACGAAACGGAGCTAAGGGGGATGCCTGCTGAGTGGGGAATGCGGGGATGGGGACGCAGATGAATTTTTCCCCATTTGGGGATTTTTTGCGCTAAACTGTTGATGATCAACAATTGGCGATGGGGATTTTTATCCCCATGAATCCCCACAGGTTCCCCAATCATCCCCATTTCCCCATGTTTTCCCCAAGCCTGGGGATGCACAGGGGTGAATGCAAAACGGGGAGAGCCAATGAAGGGTGAGGTCACGCCGGTAACGTCCGGGCGGTGGAATCCGGGGTCAAGGGAGTGTGGGGGGCACTTGGGCCAAGTGGCTCGGATTGGCCGCAAAGGGGTGGAGAGGCAGAGGAGGCAGAAAAAGGCTAGAACGATAAGCACTCAGCTCCCACTGCTCCTCTGGGGCAGTGTTTTGGACTTCCGTGTCTTATACCATCTGGATCAAGTAGCTGATCGAATCTTATATGAGGTCTTTGCGAGCTAAAGCTCTGGACTACTTTGGCTGGCGCAGGTGGCGGTCGAGGAAGCTGAGGGCGGGGGTCAGGATATCGCCATAGGAGAGGAAGGCGGCGATGTGGCCGCGACCGTTTTGCCAGACGAGTTCATGGGGAATGCCGACTTTTTTCAAAGCGGCGGCGTAGTCTGAGGCGTGATCCGGCGGCACGAGGGTATCCCGGGTGCCGTGGTAGATGAAGACGGGTGGGTCATCCGAGGTCAGGTGGGTGACGGGGGAGGCGGCGGCGTAGAGGGCGGATTTTTCCTGGAGACTGCCGCCGAGGTAGGTGGTGACGATGGGGCTGCGGTCAAATTTACGGAGATCCGAAGGGGCCCCGCCCGCGACGACGGCCTGAAAGCGGAGGTCCGCAGGTGCATCCAGGGCAGCGAGGAGCGCGGCGAGATGACCGCCAGCGGAGTAACCGAAGACGCCGAGGTGATCCGGCTGAAGGTGCAACTGGTCCGCATGGGTGCGGAGCCAGCGGGTGGCCTGCTGGAGATCGTGTATCTGCGCGGGATGGATGTGCTGGGGAGCGAGGCGGTAGGTGGCGTTCATGACGACGTAACCGCGACGGGCGAGGTGCCCGGCAATGCCATCCATGTCACTGCGGCGGTCTTTATTGGCCCAACTGCCGCCATGGATCAGAAGAATGCCGGGCCAGGGACCGGGGCCGTCCGGGACATACACATCCGCAGGCAGGGCCTGGGGCCAGCCGGGGGGAGTGTAGATGACGTCCTCCCGAAGGGTAAACCCGGCGACACGGACGGGCTGCACCGGGGTGCCAATGCGAGGGCCCACGCGGGTGGTGCAGGAGAGGCTGGACAGGAGGCAGACGAAAAGGAGGAGATGGGCTTTCATGCGGTGCGGCTGGCAGGGGAGGCACGGTGGCCTAAGCCCGCTATTGATTCGCACAGGGGGAGGATGCGGATTCACGCAATCCAGTGCCAATAGATTTTGAGCGGCGCTTTGGCCGGTGCTGCCGACACTGTGAGACGACAGGTGATGTCAGCCGACGAGGTGGAGCAGGTAACGCACTTCCTCCTGCCAGTTGTCCCCCTCGACGGTCTGCTGGACGAGGCGCTGGAATTCATGAGCCGCTTCTTTCCGCAAGCGGTGAAGACTGACTTTTAAATCTGCCAGACTGACGAGGCCTGCTTTTTTGACGAGTTCAGCCGAGGAGAGTGTCTGGTCCTTCATCTCGCTAAGGATGAGGGGGGACAGGGTCTCATACACGCTGAGGCGCTGGCGGTAAATGTAGGCACTGCGCAGGGTATCCAGCACCTGCTGCCAGAGCTGGCGGGCGAAGCCACGATCAAAGGCGCGCTCTGGGTTATCCAGATCTTCTGCGGCATGCTGGAGGTATTCGCTTTCCGCGAGGTCAAAATCCAGCGTGACGTGCTCCACCCCACCGCCACGGACTTGCGTCTGCTGATGGGCGATGCTGTTGGAAAGGCGGTGGCGAAAGATGGTAATGATCCAAGTACGAAGCCTGCCCTGCTCCCCATCGTAAGTGGAGAATCCCTCTGCATGAGTGAGGATGTGCTGGAAAAAATTCTGCACGGCATCGGCCGAGGCATGCTCGTTCATACCAGTGCGGCGGGAAAAATCATAAAGCGGCAGCCAATAACGGCGCGCGACTAGGCGGATGGCTTCGTTGCGCAGAGAGGCATCCGTACTGCACAGTCGTCCTACCAGGGTAAGGCTGGTTTCGGGAAAGCCATCGTGGGGGGGGAGGATGGACATTAGGCCGGTCAAAAAGATTATTCTCGCATGTGGATACCGGATTGGTGCACCATAGATACAGTTTTTCTGCTAAGTAATGGAGAATCCCTCCGTCCTTTTTACAGAATGCCATCGGAATTGCCCCCCCCAGACGATACAGGCGTGCCCTCATTTCAGTCTATCGTAGAGATGGATCTGGGTGGGCCGCTGCGGCCTGCGGTGGAGTGGCAGGGTACGGAGATGATCCCGAAGGAAGTTTTGATGCTGCTGCTGCCGCAGTATGAGGGGTGGGAATTCCTGGGGGCCGGGGGGATGGGGGTGGTTTATAAAGCGTGGCACCGGGAGCTGCACCGGTGGGCGGCGGTCAAATTCCTGGCTCCGCGCCAGTGCCGGGATTCGCGGGCGCTGGCGCGGTTTCAAAACGAGGCGTCCCTGCTGGCGCAACTGCGGCATCCGAACATCGTGCCGGTACATGACTTTGGCAGCGAGGGGGACGTGGCCTGGCTAGTGATGGACTTTGTGGATGGGGTGCCGCTGGTACAATGGACGGAGGAGAAATCCCGAAAGCCGACCGAGATGGCGCAGATGGTGGCAAAAATCGCCCGGGCGGTGGGGGTGGCGCATGCTTCCGGCATCACCCACCGTGACTTGAAGCCCGGAAACATCTTGGTCATCGGGGAGGAGCCGGTGCTGCTGGACTTTGGGCTGGCACAAAACATGGCCTGGCAGCAGGACATCCGGCTGACCCAAAAGGGGGAGCTGGCGGGCACCGTGGCCTATCTGGCCCCGGAGCAGGTGCAGCCCAGCCTGGGGGAACCAGCCCCGGCGACGGATGTGCATGCCTGTGGGGTGATGCTGTATGAGATGCTGGCGAGGAAGCTGCCGCGCAGCGGGCTGGCCTCCGAGATCATCGCGCGGCTGCATGAAGACGACCAGCCGCCCCGGCTGCGGGCTGCGGTGCCCAGCGTCCGCAAGGAGCTGGATGCCATCTGCTGGCGGGCCATGCAAAAGAGCCCGGAGGACCGGTATGCGAACGGGATCTCCCTGGCGGAGGATTTGGAGAGATTCTGTGATGGACGCCCTGTGCGGGCGAAGAATCCTGACCTCCTGGATCTGGCCTACCTTTATGTGCGGCGCAATCCATGGGCGATGGTGGCAGGCGGGGTGGCGGTGATGGCGCTGGTGATGTTTGCGTGGTCGGCAAGCCGCCTGCACTGGAGCCAGGAGAAGGCAGCGCTGCTATCCCAGATCAACCGGCATTTGTCTGAATCCGACTGGACGCCGGAGCGTCTCATGGCCGCGGAGGAGCTGCTGAAAAAGATGCGTGGGCTGGATGGTGTGCTGGAAAAATACCTGGAGGAAGATGTGCAGAAACGCACCCACAGCACGGTGGTGAGCCAACTGGAAGCGCCCCGGCTTTCCGAAGAACAATCCGCCCAGGTGGGGAAACTTTTGCAGTCCCTGGTGGCCAAGAAGCATCCTGAAAGTGCTGCCTTGCTGAAGCGGTGGCACGCGCGGGAGGCAGCGTGGCAGACCGTGGCCAGCCTGAGCAGCCCCATCAGCCAGGAGGCGGGGGAAGTCATCTTCCGACCCGGAACCTGGGAGGCCAGGAAGGGGGGACTGTGCGCTGTACCAACGGTAGCAGAGCAGACGTGGAACTCCCTGATCAGCGTGGTGGAACTGAATGGATCTGTGGAATTGGAGGTCGAATTTGGCGCGGTGTGGCAGGAGGCGAAGGCACTGGGAGTCGTGCTGAAGATTCCGCTTTTAAAAGACATTCGTTTTCAGGTGTTTCAGTGGGACCGCTTCGCGCAGCACCAGCCGGACTATGAAAATCCTGAAAAGGCTCCAGTGATAGCCATCCTGGCAGACAAGACGGCGCTGGTGTATGCCAAACTGCCACGCGATGTGCGCAAGAGCGGGCAGCTAGTGCTGCGCTGCCGATATGAAAACGGGGACCTGACCCTGTCCGCCAACGGCATGGAGCCGCTGCATTACACACGCATCTTTGAGCTGGCGAGGCCCCTGGCGGATACCTACTTCAGCGTGCTGCTGCCGGTGGAGTCCAGCCTGGTGCGCCTGGAGCTGAGGCAGCGGGAGGCGAGCTCCCCGGCGTCCCCACTGACGAAAGCGGATGACCTGGTGAGCATCGGTAAAGCCCAGGAGGCCATGGCCATCTATGAGAAGTATCTGAACCGGGCGGATGTGAAAACTGAGTGCCTGTACAAATATGCAGCCTGCCTGGAGGCCCTGCAAAAGACGGGGGAGGCAACCCAAAGATGGGAACAGGTGGCCCGGAGCGATGATGAGCCGTGGTGCAGCCTGGCGATGTTCCAGCTCTGGCGAAGCCACCTGGCGCAGGGGGAGATGGAAAGAGCGGATGCGTGGTTTGACCTGCTGATGGCAAGCAACCCGCCGGAAATCGTCCGCACGGGCATCCCGACCGGTGACCGGCTGATGCTGAACCAACACTACCTGCCGGTGACCCGGAGCATGAACTGCCTGAAGGTGCAGCCGGATGACCTGAGCGAGCTGGACCGGGCCGTGCGGGTGCAGCAATTCCTGGGGGCAGATGACCGGCAACTGGCGGCACGCACGGCGATGGCCTTTCACTTTGCAGGCCAGAATGAGCGTGCCCGCCAGCTGTACCGGCAGGCGGTCACAAGGGTGCGGCCCTCCCCCTCCCTGCCTGGAGATGAGGCACACATGACGCTGCTGTGCCTGGACCAATGGGCGGCGCTGGGCGGGGCGGATGGCGATGCAGTACTGCAGGCGACGGTGACCTCCTGGCAGCATGCGCTGAAAGGTAGCGCACTGCCTGCGCGGGCGATCCCCTGCCTGGAGGATCTGCGTCATGAATTACGCCAGGAGCCTGGTTTCAAGAGGGTCCACCGGGAAGCGATTCAGGACCTAACGGAAGATCCGAAAGTGATGCTGCGGCATCGGGTGGAGGCATGGTTGATCGCTGGCCTGGGGGAAAAATCTGAGGCGGCAAAGCGGCAAGCCTGGAAAAAAGCTGTCGAAGTACTGGCAGGGAGGGAGGGCCAGCCGGATCACACACAGCAGAGGCTGCATTCTGAATTTGTGGCCCGGAGCCTGGACCAGAGCTGGACGGCACAGCAGGCGACGGAGTGGATGACGACTTTATTTGGCAAGGCGAGGCCGCTGGTCAGCCAGGAAAAGTGGGTGGGGCCACTGGTGCAGGCGCTGGTGGGTCATTCCCTGGCGAAGACGCTAAACCAGACGCTGCAGGATGAGCGGGGCCAGCGCTTCGCCCATGATTACATCCTGCGGACACGGCCTGCCCGTGATCTGGCTTATGAGGGCATGGAGCTGGTGTGGGTCACACTCTTCAGCGATGGCACGGGGTGGCCGACGGATCATCCTCAGGTGCAGGAAAGCGCGGCGCAGATCGTCCGGGCTTTCTGTGCGAGGGAGATCACGGAGATCGCGCTGATGCAATTCTTCAGCCTCTGGAACGGTGTGAAGAACCAGGCGACCTGGGAGATCATGTCCGAGAAGTGGAGTCCCGAGCTGCGTGATCCGGTGGCTGCGCTGCTGCACAGGCGGTACGGAGTGCTGGGACAGGCGGATGTGGCGGCCGAATTTCTACCAGGGGCCGGGGCCAAAGAAAAACCCGCGCCGGAGACGACGCGGGTTTCCCCCTGACGGATACAGTTGTGTCTCGCGGGTTTATTTGAATTCCACGCAGACGCCTTCTTCGGTGCTGCGGGCGAAGAGGCGGTCATAAGCGAGGACGGGGTAGCTCCAGACCTTGCCATCCAGCACGTCGTCGCGCTTCAGCTCGACATACTTTTCAGGATTGGCCTCAATGATGACCACCTCGCCTTTATCGCTGAGGGCGATGAGCTTGTCCCCTGCCAGGATGACCTGGCCAGGGCCGAAGCCTTCTTTCTTCCAGACATCCTTGCCTGTTTTGATATCCACGCAGGCGACGGGCCCTGCGCCGTATTCCTTGAAGCTGAACATGCCGTAGAGATAGCCGTCCTTCACCACCGGGGTGCTCCAGTGATTGAAGCACTCGTTTTCCCGCCGCCAGAGAGGCTCTGCACTGAGGCCGTTGCCGCTCTTGCTGATTTTGAAGGCACCACCGCCGACGCCATAACCGGCGGAGCAGTAAACGATGTCTTCATAAACGACCGGGCTGGCTGCGGTGGAGACCTTGAAGGGATAATCGGCACGCCAGAGGACCTTGCCGTCCGCTGGGGTGATGCCGACAAGGCCGACCTGGGTGAAGAAAATGGCCTGGTGAACGCCGTGGATGTCAGCGATGACGGGGGTGGCGTGGGTCATTTTATCGTTCTCACCCTTCCAGACGATTTTTCCGGTGTCCTTGTTCAGGCCCAGCAGGGCCTGGCCTTCGCCGCCGCCGCAAAGCATGAGGACATCGCCATCAATGACCGGGGATGCGGCGTTCTGCCACTTGATCTGCACGCCGGCGTTTTCTTTCATCACGTCGTGGCTCCACACGGGCTTGCCAGTGGAGGCTTCAAAACAAAAGACGCCGAGGTTAGCATCAATGGCATACACTTTGTCGCCATTCACCACTGGGGTGGAGCGGGGGCCGTCGCCGCCTTTGTTATCAGGAGTGCCGGCATCACCGCCGCCATCATATTTGCCAATGACGGTGAGGGGCTTGCTCCAGACTTCCTTGCCAGTGCGGACATCCATGGCCACGAGCATTTCACCCGTGTTGCCTTCGGTTTCACCGGTGACGATGGTGAAGGCCTTGCCGCCTGCGACGGCGAAAGAGCTGAAGCCGGAGGGCGTCTCCGTCTTCCATAAGGTCTTCATGCTGGTGCCTTTCCAGTCGGAAATTTTCGTGGCGGCGACGGTGCCGTCTTTGTTAGGCCCGCGGAAGCTGCCCCACTCGGCAGGAGTGGTTTCGGCGGAAAAACAGGCTGCGGTGAGGAGCGAGCCACTGATGAAGGTAAGGGCGGGGCGGTTCATAAGATAAAAAGGCAGGGCCGTGTGAAACGGGCACTTGAGGGAGAGTCTTGCGAAAGCCGGAGCGGACGGCAAGCAAAGACGTGTGAAATTCATAGCTGATCCATGTGCTGAAGGATGCCGCTGTAATATCCCTGGACCATGGAGATGATGCGATAGACGACAAAAACCACGACGAGGGCATAGCCCATTTTGGGCAGCCAGACGGAGGCTTTTTCCATGGCTTCGGAGGCACTGACGGTCTCCGCAGCCATCCAGCGTGCCATTTCATCATCCAGCTTTCCCACTTCTTCGGCAGTGGCCAGAGCATTGACGAAGGTGCGATCAAAGTCACCGGTTTCCGCCAGGGAGAGGGAGAGTTTTCCCCCCTGCTCCACAAGGCTGGCCGCACGGAGGGCACCTGCACGGAGGCGTCCTGATTGAGAAGCATCACCTGCTAGGCGACAGACCTCTGATATGCGCAAGGCAGCCAGAAGGCCAGCATGAAAAACCTGGCAAAAACGGGCGAGCGCCCAATGCCGACGTGCTGGGCCGATCCAGGGCACGCGGCCTAACCAAAGATCCACCGTGGGGGAAGTGAGCGCCTTTTCCGCAAGCCAACGCCACAGGAAATAAACAGCAGCCAGAGCCACCCACAAAACCCCGAATGCGAGAAGCACACGGGGAAGGAAACCGGGGCCTTCTGTAGCCACAATGGCAGAGGGTATCTCCGGCAATAGGATGGCCAGATGCAGAAGGATGAGCGGGTAAATCATGGCTCCGCGCATCTGCCGCACAGCAGAATCCACCGAGGCAAAATAGCGGGCGAGATGATTAAAGGCGTCGCTGAGGTGACCGCTGCGCTCACCGGATTCAATCAACGCCAGCTCCAGACCGATGACGAGCTTGTGGTTATGCATGCGAACCGATTCCGCCAGGCTGAGACCTTCAGAGAGACCGCGCTGCATCCCCTCCAGATAACTGCGCCGTGAGGGGGATATTTTCTGCGATAGCAACAGGGTGAGAGATCGGTCCAGGTGGAAGTCCGCCTGCGTCAGCTTGGCCAGTTCACGATAGAGAGCTGTCTTTTCCGCAGGTTTCATGGGCATATCATCCTGAATGGCGGGTGAAGAAGCGAGGGCAAAATCAGGAGGGATTCATGGCCCGCGCATAGGTGCGATGCAGCTCGATGACGCTGCGCTCCCAGCTCAGGCCAGTGCGCAGGCGCTCCTGGCCGATGCGCCCCATCTCCTGACGTCGAGGCTCATCGTCCAGTAGCTCCAGGATGGCATCGCCGAGCATGGCCGCAGAATTTTCCATCACATACAGAGCCGCATCACCTGCGGAAAAACGCCCCTCCCGTGTGCCGAACATGACCTGCGGTTTCGCAAAGGCCATGTATTCGAGCGTTTTGTTCATCGTGCAATGATCGTTGTATTCATTGATCGGATCACAGGCCACACCCACGTCCATGGTCTTGAGGGCAGTGAATAAAAACTCATTGCTGACCCGGCCCGGCATGGCGATGCAGTCCTGAAGACCGAGCGCATCCCGCTGACGAAGCAGTTCCGCATGCTCTGGACCGCTGCCCATGAGGATAAACTGGACATCATGCCGCTGCCGCTCAGTGACGATGTGGCGGGCGGCTTCGATGAGGTAGCTGACGCCATCGGCATTGCCCATGACGCCAATGTAGCCCACCAGGAAACGACGGCCGTTTTTCAGCTTTGGATCGGCGGGCAGGCTGGTATTCAGGGCGTTCGGCGCGGTGCGCACGATGAAGACTTCGTCATCCCTTTTGTGTCCGCGTTTTTTTACTGCGGCCAGGACGCTCTGATTGGTGGCCATCACTGCATCGGCCAGGGCCAGGGTGCATCTTTCCGCCAAGCGCACGGCCCAGTAGAGCAGGCCACGTCGGCCAAACTTGGCCTCAAACATTTCCGGCCACAGATCATGCACGTCATAGACCACTTTTACTCCCGCCAGAAGTTTGAAGGGAAAAGCCACCAGGAAGAGCAGGTCCGGCGGGTTGCAAAGGTGGATCACATCGAAACCGCCACGCCGCCACGCCTTGAGGGCACAGACAAACTCTCCCCAAATAGCCGTTGTATACTCCATGAAAAAACCGCGCATGCCGCGCGCTTCATCACTGATCCAATGCCGGTAGATTTGGATCCCGTCCAGCACCTCCTCCGCCTGGGTATAGCCGCGCATCTGCGGGCAGATGACGGTGACCGCATGGCCTGCATCACGGAGTGCACAGGCCTCCTGCCAGACTCGCCGGTCCAGCGGCACGGGCAGGTTTTCGACAATGATGAGGATGCGCAGTCGGGACATCACAAGAGACTTGTCCCGTCTGGCTATTTCGCAAGCTATTGTCCTTCGTTCTTACCTCCCTTGGAAGGTCTTATGTGCTTAGCGAGTTTCTTCGAGCAGTTTCTGCAATTCATCCCGGCGCGGCTCCAGGTCTTTTTTCACTGCGTATTGATTCAGCTTCCAGATCCCATAACTTAACAGAAGATTGAAGACGAGAGTTCGAATGCCGCCAGACAGACTGCCATTGCCTCTGATCATATGATACAGGTCCGGGACCATCAGCGCACCGAGCAATGGGCCGATGTACCACCAGTGCACATTGCGCAGCAGCCAAATCTGATGCTCCACTTCAGACACGGCCAGACCGAGGGCATCCACGACCGATTGACCGGGTGCAGCAGCGGTCTTGCGATGCCGCAGCCGGTCAATCACCAAGAATCCCGCGATGAAGACAAGTGCCACGACAATGAGGTGGTGTTCCCACATGCTGCCGTTGTGCGCTCCGCGCAGGAGAAAGAACGGGATCAGCAAGATCGCGAGGCCCACCTCCCGAAAGTCACGCCAGAGGATCGTCCGTTGGAACTTCCGATGCTTCTCCCGCACTGTTGCTGAGAGTACACTCCCGTCCGCACCTGTTTCTGGGACGGGCTGGGTTTGCCAGAGATGTTTAAGTTCGTCTTCAGTCATGGGATGTTCCTTTCATGAGCTCTGCCAAGCGCATCCGTGCGCGGGTGAGTTTGGTGCCAATGTTGACTTCCGAGAGGCCCATCACTGCTGCCATCTCCCGGTAGCTGGCTCCCTCCAGATGCATCATGATTAGCGCGGTTTCAGATGGCGGCAGTTGCCGGATGGCTGCGTAAAGTTCATCGATCTGCGTTTCATCCGGAGTGACTGGCGCGGGGATGCTGTCAAAATCCACAGTTTCCGTGTGACGTACACGTCTGGTCTTGGCCGCCCGGCTCCAGGCCATCGCAGTATTGAAAGCCACCCGATAGACCCAGGTGGAATCTGCACAGCCTCCGCTGAAGCGAGCCGCAGAATGCCAGAGCTGCACAAGGACGTCTTGAAAAAGCTCCTCCTCATCCTGCCGGGAATTGGTAAATCCCCGGACTACTTTGAAAAGCAATGGCCTGTATCTTTCGAGCCAATCGCGAAAGCGCGTTTCAGAATCTGGTGCAGAAGGTGGCATGAAGGTCTGCTCCAATAGTGACCGAATGCCGTGAAACCTTACGCCCTGATGAAATATTTATTTATCATCCACCTGGTGCTACGCCAGGCATGGGAGCACCCTCCAAAAAACAGGGGATTTAGCAAGTAACATCACCTCGCCCTAACAAATGATATAACCTTGTTTATGCCGCATGACAAAAAGCGCACAATTGGGCGCGTCTTTGAACCTGTAGCTCTTTGCCCTCTCAATCAATGAGAGGGGGATGATTCTGCAGAGCTTATCCCTCCAGGATGGAAGCAGATACGCGGGCGATGATGTGGCCCTGAGGGTCACGAACGATCACTTTACCATGCTCGACCACCGGAGAATCCCCCATCGCCTGCACATAATCGGTCGCTAAGTCCTTGCTGCAGCCCAGCACCTGGCAGAGGCGGGTCACGCGGGAATTGAATTCGGATTCGGTCATATCCAGCATCTAACCGCATTCTAAATCAGACGCTAGGCAAAATGAAGGAGAGTCTTTAGCCTACTACTTCCATGAGAGGGCTGCTTGTGCGCGAAATAGAGGGCTTTTTGCATCGTTACCCAGGCATGCGCTGCTTCCTGCTTTTCTTGACCTTTTGCTGCACCTCTATTGCAGCCCGGCCAAACGTGATTTTCATCATCAGCGATGATCAGGGGTATCCGGACTTGGGCTGCATCGGCACAAAGCCGGTGCTGACGCCTAATCTGGACAAACTGGCAGCCGAAGGGGTGCGGGGTGCGAGTTTTTATGTGACGTGGCCTGCCTGCACCCCCTCTCGTGGAAGCGTACTGACGGGGCGGTATCCCCAGCGCAACGGGCTCTATGACATGGTGCGCAATGACTTGGTGAATTATGGCTATGTGTATAACGCTGAAGAGTATGCCACCTCCCCCGAAATGACGCTGGGTCTGGACCCCAAGGAGGTGACGCTGGGAGACATGCTAAAAAAGGCAGGCTATGCCACTGGCTGTGTGGGCAAGTGGGACATGGGCCAGGCAAAACGGTACCTGCCGCTGCAACGCGGGTTTGATTTCTTCTATGGCCACGGCAACAACGGCATCGACTACTACACGCACGAGCGCTACGGCGTGCCCTCGCTGTTTCGCGGGAATGTGCGGACGGAAGAGGATAAGGGCAGCTACGTGACGGATATCTTCCGCCGGGAGGCGCTTTATTTTGTGAATGAGAACCTGGGACAAAAACCCTTTTTCCTTTATCTGGCCTTCAATGCCCCGCATGCAGCATCCTCCTTTTCCGAAGGTACAGTCGCTGGAAAAAAGCGCAGCGGTGGTCCAGGTGTGCAGGTGCCGGAGAAGTATGCCGCCCTGTATCAAGACAAGGTGAAGGATGAAAAACTGGCCCGGTATTATGGAGGCGTGACCTGCATGGATGAGGCCATCGGTGCACTCATGGATACGGTGGAAAAAGCCGGACAAAAGGACAATACGATCTTCATTTTCATGTCCGACAACGGCGGCAGTGGCAATGGCGGCAATGCGCCGCTGAATGGGAGCAAGAGCACGATGTGGGAAGGTGGTCTGCGCGTGCCCTTCATCGCCCGCTGGCCTGGAAAACTGCCTGCCGGAAAGGTGACGGATGAATTCATCACCGCCTTGGAACTGGTGCCAACCCTTCTCGCAGCAACGGAAACGCCCGCCCCAGAAGGTGTGACGCTGGACGGCTTTAACATGCTGCCCATCCTGCGCGGAGAAGCCAGCTCGCCACGCAAAGACATGTTTTGGCAGAGGCGGAGCGACAAGGCCGCCCGCGTGGGCAACTGGAAGTGGCTGGAATCCGCGAAAGGCAAAGGCCTCTACGATCTTAGCACGGACATCGGTGAAAAAACGGATCTCTCCAAAGAGAAACCCGAAGTCCTGAAAATGATGCAGGACCAGTTCGCCGCATGGAGAAAAACAATGGATGAAACGGAGCCTAGAGGACCGTTCCGGGATTATTGAAGCAGCGCTTTTGTCACCTCAGTCGGGGAGCAGGTATCCCTTCGCCAATGTTTGATAAGTAGCGACCTGGGCGGTTTCCCAGGCGGCATCGCGGCCCAGTTCTTGGGCCATCAAACTAGCGACCACAGGAGCGGCCTCCATGCTGGCACGGGCATCCAGCAGCAGCGCGCGGGTGCGGCGGGAAAGCACGTCCTCCACTGTGCGGGCCATCTCATGCCGGACGTGCCAGATGACTTCGGCTTTGAGAAATTCGAGCTTTGGATGCAGGGGTTCACCGAGGCCGGGATCGATTTCGATCAAGGCAAGAATACCTGCGGCGTCGCTGCCATAATAATGCAGGTGGCTGGACCCGGCTGGGGTGGCGATGGCACCGTGCACGGCCAGTTCATGAGTGGAGCAGTGACGGTGCTCCAGGGCACCGATCATCTCGGCATGGTCGATGACATCTTCAGCCATCTTACGATACGTCGTCCACTTCCCGCCGGCCAGGGTGATGAGGCCGGAATCGGAAATGGAGATGAGATGATCCCGTGAAAGGGCGGCAGTGGAGCTGGCATCCGCCTTGATCAAAGGCCGCAGGCCGGCATAGACACTGAGCACATCGGCCCGTGTGGGATCACGCGTCAGATAGCGGCTGACTTGGGTGAAAATGAACTCGATCTCCTCATCCAGGGCACGCGGCTCCAGGGAGGCGCTATCCACCGGAGTATCCGTGGTGCCTACCACCACCCGGCCATGCCAGGGCACGGCGAAGAGAACGCGGCCATCATCCGTTTTCGGGATCATGATGGCCGTATCGCCAGGCAGAAATTCACGCGGCAGCACAAAGTGGATGCCCTGGCTGGGGCTGAGCATGGCCTTGGCTGCCGGATCATCCATGCGGCGCACCTCATCGGCAAAGACCCCCGTGGCATTGATGACCACCCTGGCCCGTATCTCGACCTCCTGGCCGGTTTCCTCATCATGCAATTTTACACCGGAGACATGAGGCCCGTCTTTGACCAGCCCGGCGCAGCGCACGTAGTTCATCACAATGGCCCCGTGCTCCGCAGCCGTTTGTGCCAGATTGATGGCCAGCCGGGAATCATCAAACTGGCCGTCATGGTAAATGATGCCGCCTGTCAGATCCTGCTGCTCAATATTGGGAAGAAGCTCAATGACATCTTCCCGGTTAAGGTAACGCGAAGGCTCCAGGCCCAGCTTGCCCGCCAGACCGTCATAGACTTTCAGGCCGATCCCGTAAAACGGACCTTCCCACCAGTGATAGTTGGGGATCACAAAGGGCAGGCTGTGAACCAGGTGCGGTGCATTCCTGCACATGAGGCCACGCTCACGCAAGGCCTCCAGCACCAGGGAAACGTTACCCTGTTTCAAATAACGCACGCCCCCATGCACCAGCTTGGTACTTCGGCTGGAGGTACCCTTGGCAAAATCCGCCTGCTCTACCAGGAGCACGGAATGACCACGCACCGCGGCATCCACCGCAGCGCCGAGGCCGGAAGCCCCACCTCCAACAATGACGACATCAAAAGGTTCAGACCGGGAGGACAGCTCGGCAAGTGAGGCTAGGCGGTTCATGAGATATACAGGTTAAACGAACGCCGCTCCCTTTGCCGAGAACAAATCCTCATGCAGCGGGCGGTTTCGCATTGGATCCCTTATACAGCGTTAGACCGGCGGCACCCGCTGCGTGCATGACATGCTGTTTCAACGGCTGCCTTTTGAGCAAGCTGGTAATCAGGACCACCTGGGCAACCGCAAGGATCCCCACGATACCCTTGGTCAGGCAGAAGCCTGTCAAGGCAACGAGCAAAACGAGCAGGGTGTAAAACCAAGGGGCGGGCATACGCATCAGCAGCCGCACACGGGTGAGACAGCGCTGCCCGCCATGATACTCCGTGACGGTGGCAATGGCAGGAGACAGGAGACCCTGCGAAGGGGTTTCGAGGTCAAAAAAGCGCCACCCGTCATCCTGACGAACCGCCATCCCGGCTACTTCAAAATGGTGTTTAAATTTGGCCAGCAGCTCCATCCGCCCGATGCCGGACTCACTCCAAAAGGCGACTTCTCCCAGAGGCACGGTGATCTTTCGTGGCCGCCTGGGCTGACGTGGATGGCGAAGAGGAGTGCTGCCTTCTGGGCGGGCTCCCAGCCGGATCATTCCCAGCAGCCGTTCCCACTCCCGGGCTACGGGCTGCCACCAGCATAGGCCTAACAAAAGAAATGATTCACGCAAAGTGAGGGAGAAAGGCGCGAGCGTGAGACAGCGCAAACGGCAGGCGGCGAGGAGCAGCGAAAAACTGACGATGACCGCCGCCGCCATGGGCATCCGCAGCAGCAGTGCCACCGCCAGCAGCATGAGCCACAGCACGCCACCGAGCCAGTCCAGCCAGCAGCGCATCCCCTGACGGTAAATACCCTGGAACAACCCCTGCCCAAAAGGACCATGGAAAATACTGCCCTCCACCAGATGCAGTGCCGCAGCGCGATCCCCATAAATACCACCCAACCAGCGAGCACCCCCCAGACGCCCAAAGCGCTGCGGATGGTCTTTCATCAACAAAGCTTCAGCGCGGCCATAACCCCGCTGCTGCCTGAAATACGCTCTGATGGTGTAACGGCGATGATGCCAGACCATGGCTCCAGGGATGAAGTGCAGTTTCCCACCGGCCTCGCGCAATCTCCAGCACACATCCACATCATCACCCGCCACCCGATACTGAGGGCGGAATCCGCCAATGGCCTCCAGCGCGGTTTTACGGATGGCCAGATTGCACCCAGGCAGGTGCTCTGCCTCGGTGTCTGAGAGCAGCACATGAGCAGGGGAGCCAGGCGCAGCGGCAACGACGGCTTCCGTCCTGTTGCGCGGCGGCGGCGGGATATTCGGGCCGCCTGCAGCGGACCATTGAGGATCGATCAAGCCTGCCGAAAGATAAGAAAGCCAGTCTTCATCCGCGATGCAGTCATCATCCGTATAAGCCAGGATCTCCCCCGTAGCCAAAGTAGCACCCAGATTTCGTGCGACGCTGAGGCCTGCATGCTCCTGTTTCACATAACGTACTGTGGGAAAATCCCGCGCAATAACCGCGATGTCTTGGGTGGAGCCATCGTCGATTAGCAGGACTTCGAAATCTGGATAGCGCAGGCGACCCAAGGAATCCAAGCAAGCACGTAAAGTGGCCGTGCCATTGTAGGTACAGACGATGACGGAAATGCGAGGAGAGGTTGCCAGCACCCCGGTTTGCAAATCCTTATGCAGGCATGCACAGACCTCGCGCTCCTGCCTCTGGGCATCCACCAGCCCAAAGCTCCACTGGGTGACCTCCTCCCCTCCACGGAACCATTCATCCGTGTAGCTGAACCACACCGTCCCTGCGACAGCCGCCTGAGTGCAGGCCTTTTGAAACCAGGCATAGGTTTCCCGCTGCGCCTGCTGTCCATGAGTGGCGACATCCAGCCCAAACTCCGTGATGACGAGGGGTTTGTTACCCGCGAGATTCTGCAATCTTTGCAGGTAGGCTGCGAGGGCCTCTGGTTGTTCCAGATACAGATTCACTGCCAGAAAATCCGCATTGCGCGGGATCAGATATTCAGTGCTGGGATAGGTGGCATAACTGAACAGATGGTGAGGTGCGATGCTGCGCCCGATTTCGATCAGCTCCTCCAAAAAATCCCGTACCTGCGAAGGCCCCATCCAGCGCACGAGTGTTTTTTCGATCTCATTGCCAATGATGAAACAGGCAATGCAGGCCTCCTCTCGAAACTGGCCGACTACCTCCGCCAGACGCTGCCGGATCTGTTTTTTCAAACGGCGGTCGCGCAGGAAATCCACATGGTCTGTCCATGGGATGCCAACGATCAAGCGAAGCCCCAGATTTGTAGCCGCCTGGAGCATCGGCGACGTGGGCAATTCATAAATCCGCAACGCATTAAAACCGAGCCGCCGGATGTGCTCCAGATCCTTCTTTAAAACGGCATCTTCAGGAAAGGGTTCCCCACGTGAATTGGGCCTGAATGGGCCGTAGCTCACCCCCTTCAACAGCCACTTTTCCCGCCCAGCATGCAGCCATTTTCCCCCCGTCGTAAGACGCGGGTAAAGACTGCTGGTTGGAGGGGTTTCAGACATGAACAACGAATCAAGCATGGACGCAGGCCAGGCGAAAGCCATTCGCCAGTGATGCAGACGAGTTTTAACCCCGGAACCACCTCATTGTCTCTGCGCATCGGCTGAAATCTCCTGTCATGCCTGCATAAAAAAACAGTTGCTCACCCGCCAAGGGCGTATTAATGAATCCGTCCGACAAACGCGCAGTTAGCTCAGTGGTAGAGCATCACCTTGACATGGTGGGGGTCACAGGTTCAAATCCTGTACCGCGCACCATCTTCCCGAGACTGAGGAAGATGAGCAAACAACCGAACTCGGTTAAATTATTTTAGAGGAGACCCTTGCCCACGGGTTTGGAATCTAAAAGGCGTTGAACGATGACGGTAAGTCCGGGTCGCGGGTAGCTTAAGATTCGTACTTTTTGCACAGACTCAAAAATTGGTCAATGCAGCGAAGCTGGGATTCCGTCAGCAGGTCAATGTGAGTAGCCTCCGCACAGGCTCCCCAGGCGGCGTCCCAGCCGAAATTGGGGAAGCCGCGAAGGTAGTGGCACATGTAAGCCGGGAGGTAAAAGCGCCACCCTTCGGCATCTGAAAAGAAAAAGTATTCCTGGCAATGCTGCATGCTCTCATCGGTGACGTCCGTCCAGTGTTGCTCGGCGTCTTGGGAAGCGAGTTCAGAGATGCGCTCATCGGACAATTGCCACTCGGCATCGTAGCCTGTGGCCACACTTCGGGTGATTCTGGGGCGCGGGATATCCGCAAAAGCTTTTTCAATTTCCTGGATTAGAGCGGCGGCCTCGGCCCTGGCGGCTTTATCTGGTGATGGCGATGTCACGGGATGATCCCTTCCAATGGATGAGATTGCAGCCATTTCGGGCTGATCAAAGTGATGGCCCCGCCATGATCTCACCGCCGTTCGATGCGGTCCTGTTTAAATTCCGTTTCTTTGCCCAGGGTGAAGTCGGTGGTCTGGTTGTAAATAAGGGTATCGGTAACGGAGTGGGATCTGCCGAAAAACTTGAAGGCGGCCCCGACGTTGTCGTGGACCTGGCAGTTTGTGTAGAGGGTCGTACTGCGGTCCACATCTGCCACCCCGCCGACGGAGGAACCGTTCCAGGCGATCTCGGCACCGTCCACCTGCATCTGCACATCGTCATGGGCGCTGATGCCTTCATCGGCATTGGAGAGCGCGCGGATGTTTTCCAGGCGGATGCCCTTCCAACTGCCGTGGATGTTGAACCCGTCATTGCCGGCGTGCATGGCGGTGATGTTTTTCACGATGATGTGCGAGCAGGCGATGGTGACACCGCTGGTACTTTTTCGTGAGGGCAGAATGATGCTGGCCTGGCCTGGTTTTTTGGAGGCGGGCCAGCGGAAATACAGGGAGCCGTCTTCCAGACAGCCCATCTGGCCGGGTTTAAGCAGGGAAGGCGGATGATAGGCATAGCCTTTTTTGCCTACAGCGCGTCGGGCCCGCTCAGCAACCGGGTCGCGGGCGAGAGTGACAGGAACTTCATCAAGAAACAGGCCGGTGTGCTGGCCTTCGGCAATGAGTTCACCCTCCGTCACGGGACCTGGAGAGGTCCAGATATCGCCATCTTTTTTCCAAGCGCGGTCCGTGATGTCTATGCCGAGGTCAATGACCATTCCTTTGCCGTCAAAGACGAAGGGCTGCTCTGCAGTACCGCCTTTGGACAAGCGCAGCGGCTTGGAGGAAACCTCTCTGGAAAAAAGAGGAACGGTGATGACGAGGCAGAAAAGGAGAGGAAGGAAACGCATGATGGTGTGTGTGATGGGGCACCGATGCGCTATTCCTTCTCAGGCACCAGATTTAGCGCCAGCTTCCTGAAGTTACTCACGCGGTGGAAGGTGGCGTGGTCGGCATCGTGCTGATGAGGAGCGTTGATGGAAGAGCGAGCGATGATGGCGAGGTCGTCCCCATCAATGACGGGGCGGGCGTACATGAAGGACTGGGAGAGCTTGGCGGCTTGGGCAATGCAGCCGGCCTGGAACCAGTTCAGGCCATCGAGACTATAATGAAGCATGAGGAAACGGCGGTCATTGGCGGAGGCTCTGAAGTGGCCTTTTTTGCGCGCGGCTTCCTGGAAACCGGCGATGTCTTGGCTGTCGGTGGCCATGTTCGTCGTGGCCCAGTAGAGCTCGGAAACCTCATCATAAATGACGCAGAATTTGAGATGCCCGCCCGGCATGGCGCTGTACTGGGTGAACTTGAGGTCCAGCTTGGCACCATCATCCGTGGCATCAAAAAGGGCGCAGAGACCGGAGACGGTGGGGCGTCTGACTTTAAGCGCGGCCAGCACCCGGATGCGGCCACCGATCTCTACGACGTTTGGCTCCAGCCACTGGTCCTGCATGGCTTTGAAACGCGGGTCCGAGAGCTCCGCCGGGGCGGGTTTAAATTTCACCACGTCGGAGAGTCGCCAGGCTTTCGGGTCCATGGGATCGCGGGAAAGATCCCCGGCGACGAGGCGCGGGCCGCGTTCTTTGCCATAACTCAGGTCATCAATGGCCCAATAAAGCTTCCGGTCTCGCTGGACCATCGCGGTGTGGCAGTTCCAGAGATTGCCTTTGAAAAGGGTGACGGGTGCGGACCAGCTTTGGCCACCATCACTGCTGCGCAGCAGGAGGAGGTCGGCATTGCGGGCGTTTTTGGGACCGCCTTTGTTGGCAAAAAGATACAGTGTGCCTTTATCCGTCCAGGGCACGGCGGAGTAATAAGGCAGATCGGTGAGGAGTTGCCACGTTTCGCCTTTGTCCGTACTGCGAAGGATGTGGGTCAGGCTCTGCTCCTGGCGTCTTTCCTCGCTCCATTCCTCTCGGGGCACCACCGGCACAACGGCCAGGAGGGAGCCATCGTCTAGACGGACCAGACCGGGGCCTTCGACATAGGCCTCCGGATTTGGATTGTGCCAGACGATGCTAAAATCCTGAGCCAGGGGCTCGGCGGCAGTGCCGATCTGTGGCAGCGCATTCAGCAGCAGCGGCAGGGCGAGGAAACCAAGGCGAAAAAGGACAGGCGCGGGCACGTTTTAAAAACGTCAGCGGCCTCGGTATCTTTGCATGGCTGGCATTTCTTTTAAGGCGATGTGCAAGACGTTAAAAAAAGCGGCTGCAAAATCTCTCTCTCTCGGCTATCTGCGCATTGTGATCGCCATTGCAACGGCCAGCCAAAAAGGCGGTGTGGGTAAAACCACACTGTGCATCAACCTTGCGTATTCCCTCGCCAGGCGCGGGTGGAACACGCTTCTCGTGGATACGGACCCCCAGGGCGGCGTGGGTTTGTCCCTGGCACGGTCCACTAAAGCCAAGCAGGGATTCTATGATTTCCTGATGGGCGAAAAGAATTTTAACAAGCTGGTCCTCTCCACGCGCCTGCCGGAACTGCAAATCCTGCCTTCAGGCCAGTATGATGCCTGTGCGCGGCAGGGCTGGTCCCCCACGGAGGTGCCGGGCCGTCTGGCAGACCTCCTGCGTGCGGCGGAGCTGAAGGGCGTTGATTGCCTGATCATGGACACAGCAGCCGGTTTAAACGGCATGTCTGAATCCGTGGTGAAGGCCTGTGATTTTGTCCTTCTGCCTCAGCAGGCGGAGCCGCTGGCCGTGCGCAGCGTCCCGCACATGCTGGAGACTTTGTCCCGCTTTCGCGCTGAAGGCGCGGGTGTGAAGGTGGCCGGCATCCTCCTGACCATGGTGATGAGTGACAATCCCATCAGCCAAAAAGTGGTCACTGAACTGCGCGCGCTGCTGCCAGCGGACCTCATGTTCGACCAAAATGTGCCCCGCATGCCTTCCTTTCTCGAGGCCAGCGCCATGGGTGTGCCTGTGGCTTTGGTCAAACGGAACCCTCCTCCTGAGGCGCTGATTTTTGATCAGCTCGCCGCAGAAATCGAACAACGCACCGGGCTGCTCCAGGAACGCGAAGCCTCTGACAACCATGCAAGTCTCCTGGATTGACCCTGAAGAGGTCGCTAACCTCGCTGAATCTCTGCGCCCTCCGGTTCGCCCCCAGGCGAGAGGGCCGATGCCTGAGCCTGAACCGGTCGAACCGCTCGTGGTCGATGCCTCAGGGACTGCTGCCGCACCGGTCACTGGAGCTGGAGACAGCAGCATGCCCAACCTGGCAGCCTTCCGCCAGCGCCTCCAAGCCATCCGCGACAAGGCCATTCATGCTGGGCTGCTAACGCCTCAAGCCTCTGACCCGGAACCGAATTCTACGCTTCCTTCCACGCCGGAACCATCGGCTGAAAATGTAGCTCCTGAGGTCATTCAGCCTGCCGTAGCAGAGCCTATTTCAGCTCCTCCGGCGATCCAGCCACCCGCCATCGAAATGGCACCCGGCGCCTCCGTCAAAGAGCGTCTGGATACCTTTGCCGCTTGGGCGATCGAGCTATCGGGCACGGGTGAACTTTTGATCGTGGACGAATATGGCGATCTGCTTTGGGGGCCACCGCGGAAATCCGGCCTGGTTCTTTCCACCATGATGGCCTGGAATGCGGCCATCCGTGCCAGTGCCCAAGCCGCCAGCGGTGCCACACAGGTCCTTCATCAAATCCTGACGACGGGAGATACTCTGACCATCATCCCCTGCCAGACCCGGCTGGGCATGCTGCAACTCGCCTTGGTTAAAAACCGCGCCCTGCAGGATAATGAGTCTGCGCTGCTGCGGACGACCCTCCTGCAAGTGATGGACATCACCGGCTGAAAGCCTCCATCACAAAAGCACACAAGGAGGCAACATCCGTGGTCGCAATGACTCGCTGTTTTCCTGTAGTCTGATGGACAGTTCCAACCCATCTCATGAAACCGCTCGATCTCCAGGTCAATGGCTACGCAGGCACCGACTTCAACGGCGACAGCCTCACGGCTGAAGCCCTCCACCATGCCTGCCACTGCCTGCGGGAAGATGGCTGTGATTCCATCCTGGCCACGTTCATCACGGATGACATCGCCACGCTGGAGCGGCGCATGAGCCGGCTGGTGGAGCTGCGTGAAAACGATCCTCTGGCCAAGGAGGTGATCGCAGGCATTCACATTGAAGGGCCGTTCATCAATCCGGAAAAAGGCTACGTGGGTGCCCATCCTCCGCAATGCGTAAAGCCAGCCAATCTGGAGGATACCAAACGCCTGCTGGATGCGGCAGGTGGCCTCACCAAGATCATCACCCTGGCCCCTGAGCATGACGCGGACTATCACGTCACGGAGTTTCTTTCCAGGAACGGCATCACCGTCTCCGCCGGGCATTGCAATCCTTCTCTGGACCAGCTCCGCGCAGCGACGGAGCACGGCCTGAGCATGTTCACCCACGTGGGCAATGGCTGCCCCATGCTCATGCACCGGCATGATAACATCATCCACCGCGCACTCTCTTTGCGGGACCGTCTATGGCTCTGCTTCATCCCGGATGGCGTGCACATTGATTTTTTTGCCCTCATTAATTACCTCCGTAGTGCCGGGCTGGAAAAAACCATCTTTGTGACGGATGCCATCTCCGCCGCCCGGCTGGGCCCAGGAAACTACAAACTGGCAGGCTGGGACATCAAGATTGGCGAGGACCTCGTGGCCCGCTCACCAGACGGCTCCCACTTCGTCGGCAGCACCGTGACGATTCCCCGCATCCTCTCCAACGGCCAGCAGTCCCTGGGACTGACCAAAGCCGAGCTGGAACTGCTGCTGGATACGAACCCGCGCAAGGCCGTGGGGCTGTAAGCAGTGCACCCGGCACGCAGTTCAGCGGGCTTTCGGCGGAGCCACCATCTCATAGCTGCCCTCTGGGCCAGCAACTCGGTATTCATCCGCATAGATCACATTGCGGTCCGTTTCCTCCACACTGTGATACTGGCCAAACTTGGCGTAGGGGCCGAGTTTCTCAGGATACTGGGTGATGATGTCTTTCTCGTTGATCACCTCCACGCCGTCTTTCCAGATGCTCCAGAAGCCGGTGGTATCGGAGGCCCAGCGGACATGGACGACCCAATCCGTCCAGACGTCCTTTTGCATGGGCAGCCGTTTCATTCTGCGGCGCTTGCCGCCAGGGATGGCATCGCTGGTGATGACCCATTCGTCACCCTGCACGCGGATGGCCAGCACGGGGCTGGGGCCGCCCTGCTGGGTATGCCATTGAAAGAGCACGGCATCGCGCTTTTGCGGGGCCTTGAATTCACCCGGCAAGTATAAGCTGAGGCCATACCAGTACTCCGTGTCCATCTGGATCTTGGTGCGGTCATCCGTGAACTCAGCACGCTGACCTTTGGCGACTTCGGGATCGGTGGCGCGCAGGAGCATCTTGGCCGCGTATTTGCCCGCACGAACAGGAGAAGTCACCAAGGTCACCGCATCCGGAGATCCTTGTTGGATTCGCAACTGCGTCACATCACCGGTTTCAAAATCCGCCAGCTTTAAGAGAGCTGCGTGAAGAGGCATCGCAGAGGCGATGAGAAGCGGGAGGAAAAAGCGGGACATGGGGGGCATGGGCATGGAACATCTACGGTAGATCGGTCACCGTTTTACCGAGTATCCAACAAGGTATCTTGCAACAACAGAAGGCTGCTCAATTACGGTGCCTCTTTCATCCGCTTGGCCACATCCAGCTCGATAGGGCCATACTTCTTTTCATAGGCCTGCAAGGTCTGGGTGAGATGCATCCACAGGCGCTTGGCACCGTCATAAGAAGTCACCACACGGCTGACGATCTGGGCCTCTTCATCCACCATCGGCCCAAAGGCATTCAGGTTGAGGGCGAAATCCAGCACGACCTCATTCGGGGTGGCAAAAAGGCGGGCGACATTCGAATACACAGCGCCTGCAGGAGGGGAAATTTTGACCGGGGCAGAGGAATCTGGACCGACAATTTTTACGGAGTTGGACATGGTGTTAGGCTGGGGTTGGAAAATGAAGGCGCTCCGGATGCGTGTAAACGTTCATCGTTTCACCACGCAGGAAACCGATGAGAGTCTGGCCTGAATCCTGAGCAAAGTCCACCGCCAGGCTGCTGGGGGCAGAAATGGCGGCAACGATGGGGATGCCGCCCGCCAGGGCCTTTTGGATGATCTCGAATGAAACGCGGCCACTAACTAACAAAATGTGCTGCGAAAGCGGCAGCAAGTTTCGTTGCAGCGCGTAACCCAGCACCTTATCCAGAGCATTGTGCCTGCCCACGTCCTCACGGATGACAATGAGCTCCCCCTGGGCATCAAACAGAGCGCTGGCATGGAGACCGCCGGTCTTGGAAAAAGTCTCCTGAGCAGCACGGAGCTTCGCCGGGAGGGAGGCGATGAGGTCGGGCGAGATGGGAGGGAAGGAAGAAGGTGTGAGCGAAGAGGAGGAGTGTTCAGTATTCAGTGCGCAGTTCTCAGTTGGCAATGACCCGGCACCTTCATCTGAGGGCTGGGGACTGCGCACTGAGCACTGGTTTTGGTTCAGCGTTGGAAACTTCTGAAACACAGATTCAATGCTCGTCTTCCCGCACAGACCGCAGCTAGAGGCGCTGAAGACATGACGGGTCAGGGATTCCCAGTTCACCACGGCCCGGCCGAGCAGGACGTCCACAATGTTGCCATGCTTGTTGCCAACGCTGGGGCATTGGGAAATTTCCAGCACATCCCGTGCGCAGGTGATGACACCTTCGGTGACGAGAAATCCGGCCACCAGCTCTTCATCATGTCCAGGAGTGCGCATGACCACGGCCACGCTGCGGCCTTCCACCCGGATTTCCAAAGGCTCCTCCCGGGCCACCACGTCCTGACGTTTTTCAGCAGGATGGCCTAACTGAAGGTGCGTCAGCTCGATGGTGGATGATTCGCTCATACCGCCGTCTCCAGCAGGTCCGCACTGACAAGCCCTTGCGTCACGTGGCGGGGCTCGGCGATCAGGCGCACCAGTTTGTCAAAAATCTCCCGGCCCTTGATGATCTCGATCTCCACCCGGAGGAAGTAAATGGGGATGTCATCGGGAAGCGATTTCGGGAAGCGTACGAAGTCCTTTTCAGTGGTGAGGATGGCGTGGGCATCCGCATTTTCACAACGGTCAATGAACTGGATGATCTCCTTTTCCTGGAAGCGGTGGTGATCCGTGAAGCGGACAGTCCAGTGGACTTTGGCCCCCAGCTTGCGCAGGCTATTTTCAAAACTCTCCGGCACGGCGATGCCAGACAACGCCCCTACATACTTTCCCCGGAAAGCATCCAGCGGCAGACGCTCACCCGTGTGAATGTGCTCAAAGTGGACCGGCCGGTGGCGACACTCGATGATTTCCGCCACGGCGTTGTGTTTGCGGATCTGCTCAATGATCTCGCCGCTATCGCCATCGGATTTGGTGAGGAAAATGTAGCTGGCACGGCGCAGGCTGGCGGGCGGCTCGCGCAGGGTGCCGCGGGGCAGCATATAGCCGGTGCCAAACGGAGCGGTTTTATCCACCAGCACGATGTCATGGCGATGCTTCAACTTCAGGTATTGCAGGCCGTCATCCAGGATGAGCACATCCGCACCGAATTTACGGATGGCATGGGCACCCGCCTTCACGCGGTTGCGGTCCACCACCACGGGCACGCCTTTGCAGTTTTGCGCCAGCATGAAGGGCTCATCACCGGCCACGTAAGAATCCAGCAACACCTTTTCACCGTCCGAGACCACACGCGGCAGCAGCTCGCGCGGCTTGCGGACCAGACCCAATTTGGCCGCGATGCGCCAGCTCGTGGGGATCTTGCGCTGTCGTTTGCTTTTATAACCCCGGCTCAGGATGGCCACCCGCCGCCCCTGGGCCAGCAGGGCCTTGGCAAAAAGCTCCACCACTGGCGTCTTGCCCGTGCCACCCACCGTGATGTTTCCAATGCTGATCACCGGCACCCCCAGGTGATGGTCGTGCAGGTAACGCTCCCGATATAGTAACAAGCGCAGCCTCACCGCCCCAGAATAAATGCCGGACAAAAACCAGAACGCCATGCGCAAAAACGCCGCCCGCATGCCACGACGATTGTGGATGATGACATCAATGATGAATTTTTCGAGATCTTCGAGCGTGTCCTTCATCCGGTGGGAGGCGGACGGTAGACCGGGAGGGGGGGATGCTCAAGTACTGTAGTCATCACTCCCTGTCCCGCGACTGCGGCGATCCGAGTGATGAGTTTCGGATTCTGCGGCCGCGCTGTGGCTGATGACAACCTTGTCTCCGGCCAACCAGCGCGGTTGGAAAGCAGGTCTTTACGGGTGAGATGGATGAATTATGTTGAAGGCATGAGCACCCTCACTGCGATCCTCAATCCATCGCCCGACGGAACGTTGCATTTGCCCTTGCCAGCGGGGTGGAAACCTCAGCAGGCCGTTCGGGTCAAGGCTGTCTTGGAGCCTGTTCTGGACAATCCAGGAGAGGCGGCCGAATCTGCGAGTCTGAAGGGTTTTGGTTGTTTGCGAGGCCTGATATGGATGGCTCCCGATTTTGATGAGCCGCTGGAGGATTTTGGAGAGTATTCTGCATGAAGCTTCTGATTGATACTCATGCCTTGCTATGGTTTTGCGAAGGCCACGCCTCACTCAGCGCAAAAGCGCGTGCTGCCATGGAAGATGAAAGCAACGAGCGTTACGTCAGCCATGCCACGGCTTGGGAAGTGGCTATAAAAGTGAGCCTTGGGAAGATCCAGCTGAAACTGGACTATGAAATTCTCTTTTCGCAGGTGGTGAAGGCCAACGGATTCCAAATGATGGGCCAAGATTTACGGCACTATCAGGCATTGATCGCCATGCCAAAGCATCATGGCGATCCCTTTGACCGGTTGCTGATCGCGCAGGCCCAGGTGGAGGGCATGACCATCCTAAGCTGTGACAGGAATTTTGCGGCCTATGGCGTGCCGCTTCTTTGGTAGCGAAGTGATGGGGGATGATACTCAAGTACAGTAGTCATCACTCTCCGAGGGATGCGAAGCGAGGTCGAAGCCTGTCGAGGTCGAATCTCCTGCGAGGTCTTACCAAAGTGAATATCAAAAACGCATCACTCGGAGAGTGATGGTTACTGCACTAATACCGCCTCAGCGTCGTATCCGCAGGCTCACGCGCGGAGTCTTTCTCCGGGTAATCCAGCGTGAAATGCAGCCCCCGGCTCTCATGGCGGCGGATGGCGCATTCGACGATGAGTGAGGCGGTTTCGACGAGGTTGCGGAGTTCCAGGAGCTCGCTGGTGATGCGGAAGTTCCAGTAAAACTCCTGGACCTCGCGCTTTAAATTGCGCAGGCGGGCGGCGGCGCGTTGGAGGCGCTTGGTGGTGCGCAGGATGGAGACGTAATCCCACATGAGGCGGCGGATTTCATCCCAGTTGTGGTAGATGACGACGAGCTCGTCATTGTCCACAGCCTCACCGCTCTGCCATGGGGGCACCGAGTAAATCTGCTCGGCCTCTTTGCCGATGGGCATCTTGCGCAGCATGTGATCCACAGCACGGTGGGAAATGACGAGGCACTCCAGCAGGGAGTTGCTGGCCAGGCGGTTGGCCCCATGCAGGCCGGTGCAACCGACCTCCCCTACGGCACAGAGGCCTCGAATTCGGGTAGCACCATTCACATCCGTAACGACGCCGCCACACTGGTAATGAGCTGCGGGGACGACGGGGATGGACTGCTTGGTGATGTCGATATCCACCTCCAGGCAGGCTTTGTAGATGTTCGGGAAGTGGCTGAGGATAAACTCCGCCGGACGGTGGGAGATGTCCAGATACACGCAGGGGCCGCCGGTGCGCTTGATCTCGCTATCAATGGCGCGGGCGACGATGTCACGCGGGGCCAGGGAGCCGCGCGGATCATAACGGTGCATGAATTCCTGCCCCTTATTATCGATCAGCCGGGCACCCTCGCCTCGCATGGCTTCGGTGATGAGGAAGGAGCGCTTCTGCGGGTGATAGAGGCAGGTGGGGTGAAACTGGATGAACTCCATGTTTGCGATGCTGGCCCCGGCCCGCCAGGCCATGGCCACGCCATCCCCGGTGGCCACACGCGGGTTGGTGGTGTAAAGGTACACACGGCCGCTGCCGCCGGTGGAAAGCACGACGCGATCCGAGCGGAAGGTGACGACTTCATGCGTGGTTTCATTGAGCACGTAGAGGCCCAGCACGCGGTCCTCCGTGACAAAACCAAGCTTGGCCGTGGTGATGATATCAATGGCAAAGTGATTTTCGTAGAGCGTGATGTTGGGCCGCTCTTTGACAGCGGCCAGCAGCTTTTCCGTCAGCTCCCGTCCAGTGGCATCGGCAGCATGAAGCACGCGCCGCTGGGAGTGCCCGCCCTCGCGCGTCAGGTCAAATTCCAGGTGGCCGTCGGAGGCTTCGCGCTGGTCGAAGTGCACGCCCCATTTCACCAGCTCGGCGATGCGGTCCGGCCCTTCGGTGACGATGGTGCGCACCGCCGCTTCATTGCAAAGGCCCGCGCCGGCGATGAGGGTATCACTGACGTGCTGCTCGATGCTGTCTTCCTCGCTGGTCACGCAGGCGATGCCGCCCTGGGCCCAGTTAGAATTGGAGTCCAGCGCTCCGCGTTTAGTGAGGATGGCCACTGTGCCATGCTCAGAGGCATGCAGGGCCGCGCTCAGACCACCGGCACCACTGCCGACAATGATGAAATCGTAATCAGTCACAAGAGGATAGGCGGGTTGGAATCATGCCCCGCCTCCCGGTCGGCGGACCGGATGGGATTTCCTGGTTGGGAAACTGCGCTGCTTCTCGTCCACGACGGGCTCATGACGGCCTCCAGCATGGCGAGCTTGGCACATTGCGCCAGCGGCTTGTTTGGGGGGCAAAACTCTGCTGTTTTTAAAACCGACCCTGGTTCACCTGATCAAACATCTGCCCGACGGTCTGCATCAGGCGGTTCTGCCCCAGGTGCTTCCGGTAGCCGTTATCCTCCGCCTCACGGCGCTCCTTGTATTCCAGTTCACGTCTGAGGTCACGATTTTTGGCCGCGAATTCCGCGGCAGCCGTCAGCGGATAAAGGGGACCCGTTTCAGGCCTTAGCTGTGCAGCCTCAGCCGCCAGGATGGCTTCCCAAAGCAATGGCAGACTGGCCATGGATTCCAGCCCCTTGTTCTGGGTGGCAGGATCCAGGCGAAAGAGAGCCAGGGTGGCCTGCTCCCGCTCCGCCCTGGGCATGGGCACATGATCCGTGGTGGCGAGGAGTTTTTTCCAGGCATTGAGGTAATCCGGGTCCAGTGTCACCGCACGGCGGTAATGGCTGACGGCTTCGGTGTGGTTCCCCTGCTGATCACGCAGGTAGCCCAGGAGGTAGGAGATCTGCGGTTTGTCCGGCATTTTCAGGGCCAGGCGGGTGAAGACCTGATCCGCGATGTTTTGGGCACGTTTGCCCTTGAACGCTCCCTCGCAGCCGAAGCAGTGGCTTTCCACGCGGCCAAAGCTGTCCGGCATGAGCTCAAACGCACGCCGGTAATGCATCTCCGCCTTGGCGAAGTCTCCCAGCTCACTGTAGCGCAAGGCCAGTCGTGACTGGATGCAGTAGGCATCCGCAAAATGGGTGAGCGCCTCCTCATACCTGGCCACGGCTCGGGAGAGCAGCCCGGCATTCCACCAGTCATCCGCATTTTCCGAAATGCGGATGGCCTTCACCGCACCGCGCATGGTGGCGGCCTGCTCCGCATCTCCCTTTTTTTCCAGGATATCCGCAAGGACGGCATAGGCCCGCATGCGGTCGCCTTTCCCCTGTTCACCATCGCTGGGGTCAATCGCGATGGCCGCGCGGACGGACTTTTCCGCTTCCTCCAGCCGCCCTTGATTGAGTTGCAACTGGGCCTTCCAGATGAGCGGCCTCTCTTGAAAACGATGGGCGGCCTGAAGGGCATCCAGGCGGCTTTCCAAATCGTCTCCGCCCAGGCTTAGCAAAAGAGCATACGCGGAGTCCTTGTCCGGGCGCTGCTGCACAGCCCGCTGAGCGATGCGCCTCGCAACGTCAGTTTTGCCTGTCTCCGCCAGGGCCTTGGCTACCATCACCAATACGGAATCGCGGAAGGATGTCTGCGCAAGATCGGCCAGATCCTTTGCCCGCCAGCCTGGGGAGGTATCTAGAAGCTGGACGATCTCCCCATACTGCCCCGCCTTATCGTACACCCCCATCAGCGTCACCAATATGTCCTGCGTCCTATGCAAAAAGCGCCTCTGCGATCCTGAATTGGAAGCACGGACCAGTCGGTCCTTCAGAAATGTTTCCGCTGTGCTGCTGCGGCCAGCTTTGACCAACATGTCCGTCACCGTCCACATCTCGCTCACGCTTCCAGTCCCCTCCTCGGGAATCTGGGCATAAGCAGCCAAAGCCCCAGCGACGGCTTCATCCACCAGCTCTGGCATGTTCAGTAAAAGCCCCAGGCTGAGGAGCACTTCAGCAAGGTCTATCTGCTCCCTTTCGGGCGTGTCCTGCCGATGGTTGGCGATAAACTGGAGATTGCGTTGCGCTTCCGGTGACAATTTGCTTTTCACCTCCTCTGGCAGTTTATCGAGCGAGATCGAGGCGGGGCTTGCTGTCGTTTTTGCAGGCCCTCTTTTCACCATCTCGCGGAGGATTTTCACCCCTTCATCCACCTCATCGGCAGCCAGCAGTGCACGGTAAAGGCAGCCTTCCACCTCGCTCCTCGCCCTACCCGCCAGAGCGGGTTTGGCCACAGCTTCACGCAGGAGTTGCAACGCTTCCCTGGACTGTCCCTCGTGAGCAGACAGCTCAATGAACACCTGCCACAAAGGCAAGGCAGGCTGCTGGCTCAGCATCGTGCGCAGAAAATCCAGCATCTGCCGCCCAAAGCCCTGCTTTTGCATGGCATCAATATCTGCCGCGTGAAGAGTCAGTTGAACTCCACTTTCATTCCCAATCCGGTTCAGGGTGAAAGCCATGGCCTCTTCCGTCCGGCCTGCGGCAATCAGGTGCAGCAGGTAGAGTCTTTCCGCATCGCTCCGGTGGGACGAATCATCATCGGGAAACTTCTTCACCAGTCCCTCATAAAGCGGCAGGTCCGCCTCGGTCTCGACGAACTCCCACACAGGTCTTTTCAAATCCGGCAGATTTTCCAGGGCCAGCTTGGACGTGAGACGACGCGTTTGTTTTCCGCTGACGCTGATGCCAGCCTTTAGCCGCAGCGCACGGGCGATAAGCGGAGCCACCGTGGCCTCATCGGCCTCCTGAAGCAGGTCCGGAATCAGGATTTCCTCCACCATGCTCTCATCCTTCTCATAGGCGTCTAATGTCGCCGCCAGGGCGGCTACTTGTTCCTGTGGACTCCCGGCCAAAGTATCCAGCGTGCGCCCGATACGATCCACCGACTCCTGGAAATAAGACACGCCATGCTTGGCTATCTTGGGATACTTCGTGATCAGGTCGCGAAGCCCCGCCATCGCTTGCTGGCGGCCTTGCGAATCATCCCGCAGGACAGCGCTCATCAGGATGAGGCACTGCCTCTGCAGCGGCTCCATATTCTGGGGACGTTTTTCTATCGCCTCCGCCAGAGCATCCCAAGTCTGCACAGGCGGCAAAACCTCCACCAGTTTCTCAAACTCAATGTCCTGGTACACCTGCGTCCACGCATCAAACAAAACCAGCCATTGGCCAGCAGCTTCTTCCGCCGACAACTTAGACGCCTGCGCAGTATATGCCTTTAACTCCGCCCTCAGGGCTTTGACATCTGCCGCCTCTTCATAGGAGCCTGCGAGTGCCCGGAACAGGCTGCTTCTAGAAAGGAGCCTGCTACCGAAAAACACAGCCGCAAGAACTGCGAAACCGAGGAGGAAGGTTAGGATAAAGAAGCGCGGGCGCATGATCGGATAAAAACTGTGCCCACTTGACCAAAAACACCGGCTCGAAACAAGCCTTAATGGTCACCCTGCCCTCAAATCCGAATCTTAGCCCGTAATGCTTGCGATCTATTCCCCTTCCGTCTCAATCGGCCCGATGTCCATGCCATCATAGCTGTCCAGGCCCTGATCATAGGCGAACTGATACAGCTCATCATTGCGGACATCCAGGCTGGCGGGGGTATGAGTCTCCTCCTTTTCCAAATGTAGCCACCAGGGGCGCGGGGCATTCGGATCTTCTTCTTCGAGCTGGTAAATATTCACAAACCGGTAGCCCTGTTCCACCAGGAGATCCCGCGCTACTTCCAAAGCTCCCGGCTCATGATGAGTGAAAAAGTACCCCCACAACATCTCGCTCGTCATGTCCCAATCCGTCTTTTCAGAGATGTTCACGAACATCTTCTGAAGCATTTCGAGGGTGATGGTTTTAGGCTGGCGGGGTTTGGGGTCGGACATGGTCGGTGAAGAAGATGAAGGAGTTTAAAGAACTTACCTCACCAGTTCAATGTTATCAATCAGCCGCGCCTTGTCGAAGAACACTGCGAGCGCAATAAGCCCGTCGTTTTGGACGATGTCCAGGGGCTGGAGGGTATGGCGGTCCACGAGGGCGATGTAGTCTTTGCGGCCGAGTGTGGCGTGCTCGGCGAGGTGCTGGTGGATGATGTGGAGCAGATGACAGCCACCGGTCACATCAGCCTGCCAGGCATCGCGGGCTTTGACCAGAGCCGCACGCAGAGCGGGGGCCTGGGCGCGTTCTGCAGGGCTGAGGTAGCGGTTGCGGGAGCTCATGGCCAGGCCGTCGTCTTCGCGCACGGTTTCCAGGCCGTGGATCTCCACTGGGAAATTGAGGTCGCGGACCAGACGGCGGATGATGGCGAGCTGCTGATAGTCCTTTTTGCCAAAGACGGCATCGTCAGGCTGGACGAGATTGAAGAGCTTCGCCACCACGGTGCACACGCCGTCAAAGTGGCCGGGGCGGCTGGCTCCGCAGAGGACGTTGGACAGGCTGCTTTCGCGGATTTGGATGCTGCGGTCAGCGTGATAGACTTCCTTCACACCGGGGGCAAAGACCATGTCCGCACCGGCTGCCTGGCAGATGGCGAGGTCCGCCTCCAGGGTCCGCGGGTAGCGGTCAAAGTCTTCGTTAGGCCCAAATTGAAGCGGGTTCACAAAGATGCTGGCGGCCACTTGGGCATCGGTTCCGGCCATGTGACGGGCTTCACGGACGAGGGCGGCGTGGCCATCATGCAGAGCACCCATGGTGGGCACAAAGATCACCCGGCCAGCAGATTTTCTCCAAGCGCGCAGTTCTTTAACGGTCTCGATCAGGATCATGATTTGAGGTCTCTGGATTCAAAAATGGCTGCGCCCACGATGAAGAGGGAGGCATTGACGGCAGCCAGGACGGTGAAGGATCTGAGGACCACCGCCCAGTCCGGCGCGGCCAGCAGCAACTGCCCCCAGACTGCGATGTGTTTCGTGAGCAAGAAGTGCTCGTAATCCTGCATGTAAGGGGTCTGTTTCAGAATGAGGTCACTCAATGCATAAGAGAGTGCACCGATGGTGGCCGCTGCGGGTTTGATGGAAAAGCAGGAGAGGAAAAAGGCGATGGAACTGATGACCGTCATCGCAAAGGCCAGAAAGAGGCTGGCGGTCGCATAATGGTAGAGGCCGTTTCCCCAGTCATGCAGCTCGCTGATGTTATCCACCAGCAGCAGGGCAAAAAACCCGCCACCCCAGCCCTTGATCGCCACGCCTAACAAAAAAGATGACCCCGCCATGAACTGCACCAGCACCACCGTGTAGCAGCAGCAGGTGAGAAACTTGATCGTCAGCAGCCGCAGTCGGCTGATGGGCCGCACCAGCAACAACCGGAAGTGCCCGTCTTCATTTTCCTTGGCCACGATGTCACCCGCCACCAGCGTCACATAGATCCCCCCCAGGAGAAAGCAGGAGATGCCCAGGACCTGCAGTGCCATGGTGAGCGCAGAGTCATAATATTCCAGCGAAGCTCCCTGGCGGGCCAGCGCGCCGTTGATCATATTTCTGAGTCCGCCTGTCCGCAGGCGAAACAGGATGAAGGCTTCCAGTGCCAGAAACACCCCGAACCCGATGAACGTGCGGCGTCTGGCAAAGAGCTTCAGCAGTTCACCCTGCCACTGGCGGAAAAAGAGGATCATGCGCCGGTTAGGCCGAGGTAAAATTCTTCCAGGGTCGGTTTATGCGGCTGCCAGGAGTCCACACGGACACCCGCTTCGACAAGAGATTTCAGCAATTCATGGCCTAGTAGGTGAGGTGGCAGCTCCACAAGTTGCGTCACGGGATCCAGCATGGCTCCAGCGCTGGAAATGGCTTCTTTGGCCTTGGCCAGATCCCGCGTTTGCAGGTGGAAGACACCCTGCTTTTTTTCCTGCGAGGGGACCGGGCCTTCGTACATTTTGCGGCCTTGTTTGAGGATGACACAGCGGTCGCACATCTGCTCCACTTCAGCCAGGAGGTGGGAATTCAGCAGGATGGTCATGCCGAGATCCGAGCGGAGTTTGAGGACGAACTCACGGAACTCACGAATACCTTCGGGATCCAGACCATCCGTCGGTTCATCCAGCAGCAGGCACTTCGGCAAGGGCAGCAAGGCCTGGGCCAGGGCGAGGCGTTGCCGCATGCCGTGGCTGTAGGTCTTCGTTTTATGATGGGCACGGTCCGCCAGATTCACCAGCTTCAGGATGCGCTTGGCCTCGTCCTCATCCCACCAGCCAGAGAGGGAGCAAAGCACGCGCAGGTTTTGCCAGCCAGACAGGTATTCATAAAAATGGGCAGCCTCATAAATGGCCCCGACGTGGCTCAGGGCACGGGACCGTTCCTGCTGGACCGAATGGCCTGCGATGCGCACTTCCCCCTCATCCGGCCTGACCATGCCGAGAGTGATGCCCAGGATGGTGCTTTTTCCTGCGCCATTGTGGCCCAGCAGACCAAGGATCTCCCCCTGGCGCATTTCGAAGCTCACATCATCCAGCGCCAGTCGGCCATTGGGCCAGCGTTTGGTGAGGTTGCAGACTTCGAGGAGGGCCATGTCCGCTGAGCATGGCGGGTCCGATGCATCCGCGCCAACAAGAATCTTTAACGCCCAATGCTGAAGGTCACACCCCCGACACGGCCTCGGATGCTGCTGCCAAAGTGGTGGTGAGAGCCATGGAAAGGAGCGCAACTGCGATAGATCGGATAGCTGTATCCTCCACCATAATATCCTCCGCCGTAGTAGCCCCCGAAGCCATTGTACGGCGGGTAGTATCCAAACGATGAATCCCGGTAGCCGACACCGCGATAGTCGCTGCTGTCATGGACGGCACCAATGGCAGGCAGGACTGGGACCACGGAGGCGGTGTTCTGCGGGGCCTTGGCAGCAGCCTCCTGGGCGGCGCGGGCCTGGACCTCGATACCGCGCAGACGGGCCAGCTCCATCTGCTGGGCCATGAGCAAGGCTTCACTGCGTTGCTGCTCATGTTCACGCCGGATAGCAGCCTGCTCCTGGCGGCGCTCCTCCTGCTCACGCTGATAAGCGGCAGCCTTGGCAGGATCATACCCTAGCCGGTTGCGCCATTCCTGGGACAGGTCGGTGAACAGCACCTTCGCGGCCCCATTAGCATGGGTGAAAGAGACTCCGTCCGGGTGGACTTTGACGATTTCACACTGCCGGTAGGTCTTGCCAGTCAGGGTGGAAATGGAGGCCAAGGGGGCGGCGCTCAACTGGGCCGCAGCCAGCAGGGTGAGAAAGAGTGGCGTGAAGGCTTTCATGACGGTCTGTCTGTTAGACGTAACAAGTCCCAAATTCCTTCAAAACCGGGGACCTTCTATGACAGGAACGACCCTTATTTGTAACCGGTGATGATGGCGAAGGCAGTGTTCTTTTGCTTGCCAGCCTCTGTCTGGTGGATGGTGACGACGTAAACGCCCGTCTTTTTAGGCTTGAAGAAAAGCAGGAATCCCCAGCCTTCCAGCACCGGCTGGATCTCGCCCACGGGCTGCCCGGCGAAATCCAGGACGGATCCGCTGATGTGGACCCCGGCCTTGCGCGGCACAGCTACACCGATGCAGTATTCGTTGCCTTTGAAAAGCTGCATCTTCACGGCCTTGCCGATCTCCTTGCCGATCTCCCCCGTCCAGGCTTCAGCGCGGAAGATGTAACCCTCTTTTTCCAGGTCTCGGGCCATCGCCTGGGCGGCGTCTTCAGCGTCATCCTCTGGCGCGGCGGTCACCGGAGAGGTCAGGGCGAGGACAAAAAAGGCTGCCAGGATGGTGAAAACGGACCTGGAAGTGAGCAGTGGGGAAAAGGAGCGGGTCATGGGACGCGGGGGTGCAAAAGACAATCTTTGCCCAACATAGGCATTGCATCGCGAAAAAGCCAAGTTTCTGTGTGACTAGATTGATTTGCCACTCTGGCGTTCATCAAATCAAGCACCGTCCCGTATCCCGCATCATGGCCACGCTTATATTCTACCTCGAAGATGGAACGACTTTGAATCATACGCTTGATGAGGGTACGACCACCATCGGACGGCACCCGGACAGCGTGGTCGTACTGGAGTTTTCTTCGGTATCTGGGCACCATGCGGTGATCGAGCTTTCTGACAATGGCTGCTTCATCAGTGATCTGAAATCCAGCAATGGTACGCGTGTGAACGGCGTTGAGATCGAAGAAGCTCAACTCCAGGACGGTGACCGGATCGGATTCGGGGATGTGCAGGCCGTTTTCGCTGCTGGGGAGGCACCCGCCATTGCTTACGTCCCACAGCCTGAGGTAAAGGCGGCTGAACCCCCGCCACCGGTGATGAAGGCCAACTACCGCCCGGCACCACCCAAGCGGAATCCGCAGGTGAAAAGAAGCGGTTATCCGCAAAGCGAAGGCGGCGGATGCGGCACAGCCATCGTGGTTATCGGCCTTTTTATCGCCGCGCTTCTGGCCGGTCTGTATATGCGCCACCACAAAGAAACCGAAGGCGGCAATTTCTTTGAAGACGTGGCAGGCAAGCTGGGCACCAAGATTCCGAAGATCAAGATCGAGAAAAAAATCGAGGAATGATCAGACGCTGAAGGTTGGCCCAGCATCCATCGTTTTAAAGAGGTCCCCCAACCACCTCTCATGAATCGCCGCGCCTTTCTTTCCACTTCCCTGGCTTCCTCCCTGGCCCTGAATCAAGCCTTCAGCGCCACGGCAGCACCGACACGCGTGGCAGTGATCGGTCATACCGGCCGGGGAAACTTTGGCCATGGCATTGATTCCATGTGGCTGGATATCCCGGAGACCCAGATCGTGGCGGTCGCGGATGCGGATGCCAAAGGCCTGGCTGGAGCACTGAAAAAGCTAAAAATCGACAAAGGCTACGCCGACTACCGCAACATGCTGGCAGAAGCGAAGGCGGATATTATCGCCATCGGCCCGCGTCACATCGACCAGCACTATGAAATGACCATGGCCGCCATTGAGACCGGTGCGCGCGGCATTTACATGGAGAAACCCTTCGTGCCGACCCTGAAGCAAGCGGATGAAATCATCGCGGCCTGCGAGAAACAGGGGACCAAGGTGGCCCTGGCCCATCGCAACCGTTACCACCCCGTTCTGCCCCTGCTGAAGAAAATGATCGCGGACGGAGCCATCGGCAGGCCGCTGGAATACCGGGCACGAGGCAAAGAGGATAGACGTGGCGGATCTCTAGACCTGTGGGTGCTGGGCTCCCATCTGTTTAACCTGGTCCATTACTTTGCCGGAGATCCCCGCTCCTGCTCAGCAGGGGTTTACCAGGAAGGCAGGCTCATCACCCAGGCAGATGTCAAAGAGGGAGCCGAAGGCATCGGACCCCTGGCAGGCAATGAAGTACATGCGCGCTTTGAAATGGCGGATGGACTGCCTGCATTCTTTGATTCGGTGCAGAATGCGGGGGTCAAGACGACTGGATTCGGCCTGCAGATCATCGGCACGGAGGGAATCATCGACCTGCGCATTGATGCAGAACCGCTGGCGCATTTGCTGGAAGGCAGTCCCTTTGGCCCGAACGACAAACCACGTACCTGGGTACCCATCACCACGGGTGGTGTGGGTAAACCGGAGCCCGTGGAAAACATTCGCAAACTGGTGGCCGGCCATGTCGGCCCAGGGCGTGACCTCATCGCAGCTATCCAGGAAGGCCGCGAGCCTCTGTGCAGCGCCAAGGATTCCCGCGTGACTCTGGAAATGACCATGGGCATCTTTGAATCCCATCGCCTCCGGGGACAGCGCGTGGACCTGCCCTTGAAGGATCGCAGTCATCCACTGACGCGGCTTTCTTGATAAGGCGCATCAGTCCACACTCCCTACAGAACGAGTCACTTTTAAGGAACCTGGACTGTCGGCGGCATGATGCGGGGCTGCCCGTTGGCCGGAATTTCATCCGGGAAGATCACGGTGATGCTCTTCACCTGATCCACGGTGGAGGCGTCCTGTTTCAACAGCCAGGTTTTCACAAACTCGGCGACGGACTTGCGGGAGGCTTCGCGGACCAGGTTGAGATGGGAGCGGTTACCCGCGCGTTTTTCTAGCGTGGGCGTGAGGTTTTTTTCCAGCGCGGCGAGGTTTTCAGCCGCATTGAAACGCAGCCAGCCCGCCTCAGATTTTTTTTCCATGCCCTCGGTCCGGATGGCTGGCGGCAGGGAAGGACGAAGAGCCGGGGCGTGGACGATACACTGGCCATTCTCGACCTTGAGGTCCCAATCTTCGGAAATCTTGATGTGATAACGGTAAACAACGGGAAGGCGGATCTCAGAAATGGTGGTGCCCAGATAGACGGTCTGATTGAACAACGTCTTCATGTCGTAATTGGTCACCGTCTCATCGGTCTGCATGGTGGAAACCTCGAGGATGTCGCCTTGGTTGGAAGCGATCTCAGTGACGGACTGGCGGAAGGTCTGATTGATGTCCTGGGTAACAAAATTTGTTCCCATCCAGGCGAGACCTTCTTTGGCCACATCCACAAATTTCCAGACGAGGAAACCGCCGATGAGGAGGATGAAAAGAAGCATCATCCCGATCAGCCGCCAGCAGCCGGAGGGACGTGGATTTTCCGTGGTAGGAGGTGGGGTGTCCTCAGCCATAGCTCCCACAATGCCGCAATCCTGGCCAGGGGCCAAGAGACATTTGCTCCAGGACAGCAATGGGGCCATTGAATGGGATCATGCCTGCTGTGCCCATCCAGTTTTATAACCGCCTGACCCAACGCCTGGAAACGGAGGCCGTTTATGGGGAGGGGCCGCTGCGCTTCGTTTATGAAAACCCCCTGGGCAAGATCGCCCTGCATGGGCTGGTAAAACGAGCCCTGTTTTCAGACTGGTACGGGCGGCAGATGGATGCGCCCAAAAGCATGGAGAGAATCCGCCCTTTCATCACGCAGTATGGTGTGAATGAAGCGGAATTTGCCGAGCCGGTGGAGAGCTACGGCAGCTTCAATGACTTCTTTTACCGCAAACTGAAGCCGGAGGCGCGCCCGGTGGTGGCGGAGGCTGGAGCAGTGGCTCTGCCCGCAGACGGGCGGCATTTCGTGATCCCAGATGTGACCCTGGGGCCGGACTTTTTCGTGAAAGGCATTCGCTTTAACCTCCCTGCGCTGCTGGGCGATGCGGCACTGGCCAGCAAGTATGAGGGCGGCAGTGTACTGATTTCCCGGCTGTGCCCGACCGATTACCACCGCTTTCATTTCCCCTGGGCCGGGACACCGGATACACCCCGACTCATCAATGGACCTCTCTACTCCGTCAGCCCAATCGCCTTTATGAAACGGCCGAGCCTGTTCTGGGAGAATAAGCGCTATGTGACACGCCTGGAGACACAGGATCTGGGCACCGTGATGTTGCTGGAAGTGGGTGCCACCTGTGTGGGGACGGTGGTGCATACCGCCCTGCCGGATAAGCCTGTGCGCAAGGGGGATGAAAAGGGGTACTTCCGCTTCGGCGGATCCTGCTTCATCACGATTTTCGAAAAAGGACGTGTGCGTTTCTGCGATGATCTGGTGGAAAACAGTGCGTTAGGCCGGGAGGTCTATGCACGGGTGGGAGATGTGGCCGCACAGAGGTTATAAGGAGGCACTATCTGGGGGATGAAGGGGATTCCAGCTTGCCAAGAAGGCTTCGTTCGTGAAAAACAAGGGCATGGAGTCTCACGAAGTCATCCGCCAGGCCTTAGACAAAGGTCATGTGAAAGAAATCGCGGCCAAGATGGGCGTGTCGCTATCGCTTGTTTACAAGTGGGGGCAACGTGATGAGGAAGAAGGAAGCGGGGCCTCCAATCCCCTGGACCGCGTGCGCCAGCTCTATGAGCTGACCGGGGATGACCAGTTGATCCAATGGCTGTGCCACAAGGCGGAAGGTGTGCTGGTGAAGAATCCACCCACAGGCAAACTGCCTGGGCGGGAAGTGATGCCCGCCACCCAAGAGATCGTGCAACAGTTTGCGGATCTGCTTTCCGCCATCAGCCATGCGGCGGCGGATAACTGCATCAGCCAGGAAGAGTCCAAGAAGATCCGCCACGAGTGGGATGAGTTGAAACGTTTCACGGAACGTTTCGTGAAATGGTGTGAAGCCGGGGATTTTCAACACCTGGCCGATGACCTGAGGCGCAACCACCACTGATCCGTCCGCCGTTTTATCCTGTTTTATTTGTTTTAATGTCCGCTCTGAAATCTTATCTGACTGACCGTTGCGCGTTTGTGGACGGTGTCCTTGACCGCCTGATCCCATCCGCCGAAACGGCACCGCCAACGATCCACAAGGCCATGCGCCACAGTGTCTTCGCCGGCGGCAAACGGCTGCGGCCGATCCTGTGCCTGGCAGCCGCAGAGGCATCCGGTGGCAGTAAGGAAAGCGCGTCCTTCGCGGCGGCGGCAGTGGAGTGCCTGCATACGTATTCGCTGATCCATGATGACCTGCCGAGCATGGACAATGACGACTTCCGCCGGGGCGTGCCGACCTGTCACAAAGTCTATGGTGATGGTGTGGCGATCCTGGCCGGGGATGCTCTGCAGGCGCTGGCCTTTGAACTGGTGGTGAAAACACCTGTGACAGTCCGCTACGGTGCCGGAGCACTGGTGACCGAGCTGGCACGAACTGCTGGTAGCCTGCACCTCGTGGGTGGCCAAGTGGCTGATTTGGAGGGCGAGGGCCAGAAGCTGCCCCTGGAGGCACTGCGTTTCATTCACGAAAACAAGACCGCAGCCCTGCTGACAACCAGCCTGAAGCTGGGCGGCATGAGCGCGGACTGCCAGCCGGAAGAGCTCCAGGGACTGCAAGACTTCGGCATGGCGACGGGTCTGGCCTTCCAGATCATCGATGACATCCTGGATGTGACCCAGACGAGCGAAAAGCTGGGTAAAAGTGCTGGCAAGGACCTGGCCTCGGAGAAATCCACGTATCCGGCTCTGATCGGCCTGGACGCTTCCCGCGATGAGGCTCATCGCCTCACGCAGGTGGCTCACGATGCCCTTTCCGTATTCGGCAACCGGGGTGGCCGCCTGCGGGAGCTGGCCGACTATTTGCTGGCGCGGGATTATTGAATGGAGACAAGCGGGTTCTATACGCCCGCTTCACATCCTATACCTCATCCTCCCATGATCACCCTCCTCAGCGGTACCAACCGCCCCGGCAGCAATACCCGGATCATCACTGGCATCGTTGAGAAAATCTATACGCAGGCGGGTATACCCTGTCAGGTCCTGGACCTCGCGGACTTGCCGCCGGAGATTTTCAATCCCGCTTCGTATACAGAAAAACCGGCTGCTTTTACCCCCTTCGCGGAGGCGATCCTGGGCAGCCAGGGGGTGGTGATCGTAACCCCAGAGTATAACGGCAGCTTCCCCGGCGTGCTGAAGTACTTCATCGATATGCTGCCCTTTCCGGCGAGCTTTGAGAACCGGCCCGTCTGCTTCATCGGACTAGCAGCGGGGATGTGGGGCGCACTGCGTTCCATTGAGCAGCTCCACGCCATTCTGGCCTATCGAAATGCCCATCTATACCCCGCACGGGTATTCATGCCCGGTATCGGCAAGGTCCTGCAGGATGGCCAGATCCAGGATACGGAACTGATGGGTAGGCTGGAAAAGCAAGCCGCCGGATTCGCCAAGTTTATAGCTTCACTTCAGTCCTGACCAATGCGGGGCGTATGCCCTATAGCCCGCGCTTTTGCAGATCCTCGCTGGCCTGATCAAGCACCCGGCGCTCATCGGGGGTCAGGCTGTGCATTCCTTCGCGGCTGATTTTATCCAGGATGTCATCCACGACCGGACTGTTCTTTTTGACTTTCGGTGCGGCAGGGCTGGCAGGGGCAGTTGTGCTGCGAGGGCGGGAGACAGCCTGCGGTTTGGCCGGGGCCTTGGCCTTAAAGGTGGGGATGGTGGGCAGGGTGAGGGCACCCTGCTCATAACGGATGTAGGCAATGGCCGTACCCACCTGACCAAAGAGGATCATCAGGGAGGTCCAGTCACGCATGGCCAGGGCCGAAAGTGCTGAGATGCCCACAAAGACCGCCGCCAGTATCCAGACTTCCAGGGTAAAGAAGATGAGCGAGACCTGCGCACGCGGATAAAGGGTCGCAAAGGCGATGAAAACACCAAATTCCCATTCCGTCATGCCCATGCAACCACGCTGCGCCCCCAGAAAGGCGGCTAGGCTGACCAGCAGCGGTGAAACCAGCAGCAGGATGACTAGCAGCCGCACAAAGCTGCTGCGGCCCAGGTGACGCTCCACCGCCTCCCCAAAACGCCAAAGCATGAAGCAGCCGACGACAAGCCAGAGGCTGGGCGGATTCACCAAGATGTAAGTGAACGGCGTCCATACCCAACCCTTCATCAGGCTGCTGAATTGAAAAATCAGGTAATCCAGGGATCCCGGCGCCGCCGCCATGAGGATGGAGGTCAGGATCATGCTGACCACGCCACCGATGGCTAGCACGGCAGACAGATACACCGGGTTCCCCTTCCACCAGGTCAGGGGGAGGTGGTCTTTGGATTCAGGAAGCCAGGACATGGAGGTAAAATGAATGTTTTTTCGGTTCTGGGAAGACAAAGATCAACGCCAGCCCGGTGAATCATTACAAACACCCATAAGCCTTGGAATGTCACATGGGCAGAACTCAACGTTCTTTCTCATGTGGCTCGAAGGCGAGCCAATACCATAGATACATCCACCATGATCACACATATTCAGTACTTCGGTTGCGATGCCCGTCCCGAGTGGGAGGAAAAAATTCAGGCTTTGTTTCTTGAGGCCCGCCAGCATACGCCGGTGACCGATGCCTCCGCCCGTGTCGAAGAACCTCAAAATGCCACCTATCGCTATCGAATATCCCTGACCCTCCAAGTCCCCGGCCCCGACATCCAGGTGCACGGCGACGGCTATACCTTCCAAGAAGCCCTGATGGAGGCCTCCGCCAACATCCGTCAAAAAGTAAAACTCCGCGCCGAAAAAGCCGCCCAACACAACGGCGCCAGCCGCGGTGTCAAAGCCGCCCATCGCGGCTAACCCCGGCCCTCCGCCTTTAATCAACCTTTCACCATCGATGGCAATCCGCCCCGCGGGTTGCCATCTTTGTTTTTGGGGAAGCTTTTAAGAGACGCTGTGAACGACTATAGTTTTTTCCATCCCCGCACTGACTTCCGAAGAGCCCCCTGCTAATAAGGCTCCATTATGCAGTAAGAGGATTCCAAATCCGGCTAAACCCAAGGTTTTGAAAATCCTTTTCATTCGCCGTGGCAAACTCAGTGACACCGTGATGGCGCAACGTTAAAGCCAATCGCAGGTCAATAATCCGTCTAAAGGCAAACTGGCTGCCTGCCGCCTGCTGCCAGACATCGTCCATGACGGGTGCAGATTCGATGAGCAGCCAGGCTCTGTTCTTCCTGTAGGACTGGCAGACAGCGGCCGCCTTCTCGGCACTGAGAGGACGGGAAAAGATCTTTTCGTTGCGAAGCTTGAGGTAGAGTTCCACCAGCACGAGTTCACAAATGGCGACGTCCTTACGGGTCACTAACGACTTAATGAAATCTGCTGCTTTGGCGTGGAAAGGAGAAGCTGAGTTGGCTGCATGGACGGCCAGGTTGGTGTCGAAGCTGAGCATGGTGTCTTATTCGTGACAAAGAGCGGTCCAGTCTTCTTCGGGAGCCAGCGTTTCCCCCAAATCAAACGCGGCCGGAATCTGCCACTCCGCAGCACGTTCCCTGCCAGGCGGATGGTGAAGGATAATCTCCTCCAAGCCCCGGCGTACCACTTCCGCAAAGCTCATTTCGTTTTCAGCGGCAATACGTTTGGCCTCCCGGAAGAGAGCATCTGGGATTTGAACCTGCGTTTTTACCATGATGGTAATTTGCCAGTTTCAGATGTGTTGTCAATCGAATCCGAGAGCATAACAGACTGCTGAGCGAAGACGCGAGGAGAATGATGTTCCTTCGAGTTGGACCCGTTTTTCCAACATCAATGCAAGGCCACTCATTCGAGGGGCAACTTGCCGAACTTGCTCGAAAGTGGGTTGTAAATCATGCTAGATTCCTGCTGAAACATTTGCATGGCATCCTAGATGTTACCTGCCAGTCTTCAGTGACGCTGCTTGTTTACCAAATCTGTGGCGTAACTTGAGATAAGGGAACTTTGATAACAACGCTTTTTGTTTTTTACCCATCGCTTTGGCTTTCGTTTTGCATTTGGGAAAAAATGCTGACACCGAATAAAGTCTAGATACTAAACTGTTTATCAGTTTAAGCCGAGCTACAGGCTTACGCGCCGCGTTGAGTGCCAGGATATTTTTATCAATATCTTTAAATCGCCGATACGGCAGACAAAGCTTCCCTTTATTCAAAATAATCCCCGTAATCTCTTGAGGACAAGATTTATGATAAGACTTAATTTTGTGTCCGCGAAGACCAGCCCTTTTTAGGACAGGTAAAACACAATCGTGGAGGAATTTTAAACCTGCATTCTCACCTGAGAAGGTCATATCGTCCACATAGACGGTCATCTTCAAACCATGGGCATCTGCGGCAAGTTTAATTTCGTCAAAGACATCTCTATTTGACCAAAAAGAAAACAGCAGGCTTGCAGGTCCTCCAGTCGGTAAATGTCCATTTAGACACACGAGGTCAGCCAATTGAACTGCTACGTCATGTTTTTGATTAAACCACTTCTCAAGACTGCGAATCACTGCACCTCGCTGACAATTCGGATAGAATTTTTCGATATCTACAGTGCATACACGTGTGGACTCAAGGCCGAGATGAGCGCTGGCATTTTTTTCGTAGCTCAATCCTTTTAGCCCTGCCATCATATATTCAGGGTAGTTAATGCGCTGAAGTAATTGGTTTATTCGAACCTGAATTTCCTTGAGTTCAGGATTTGGGTTCTGAACGGCTCTTTTCTTGCCCCGGCTAGTAACAAAAATATGCTGATAATTTGCATCACCAGTCTTTGCTAATCTTCGCAAAACGCTTGGATTGCTTTTTAGCACTGTGGCTAAGCGTTTTTTGGTTCCAACGAAGTATAGCTTTGAAATCTTTATATCCTCATCAGCTCTAGTCTTTGATAGAATCATAATCTGGGAGTGCCCTATCATTCAACCATTCAAGTATTTTGAATATTTTAGAGGCTATATATTTGGGGGGATTTTTGAAAAAAGAAGGGTCGACACATCCCTCCATTTCTGCAAGAAGAAGGAGATTTGAGACAGGAAGATCGAATCCGTCTGCGTACTTTTTAAGTATTTCAAGCCCAGGGACTTTCTTGCCCCCTTCAATTTCACTCACAAGTGAACGCGGTAATTTGAGACGAGAGGCCACCTCAATTTGCTTCATCCCATGATATTCTCTTAAAAGACGAAGTGTATTCCCAATTGTCATGTTTAACTTAAAGTTTTGAATAGGGGAGTTACACTACAAGGTCAGTCTGTATCTTTAAGAGTGTGCTCATGACACTCTAATTGAAGAAATCATCCCAGGTCTTTGTTAACCAACTGACGATCCCGTCCCAAACTTTTGCGCGTTTTAGCGAAAAGAGGGCAATGGATGTCATGATCTTGAAAACCATGCGGTTGATAACCAGGTTCCGGCATCGGGTGCATTCCCGCGCCGTTTTCTGCCGACTTTGTAGTGCCTCGCTTCGGTGAGACTTTTTTCTTTTCATTAGTTTTGTGGGTACGCCCGATGGCTTCATTGCCATCGGTGGCCTCTACGCCCCCACAATTTTCTTTTCCCGGATGACGAAGCGAGTGCACCCCTAACAAACCGCCGAGGGACTGGCCCACTCGGCGATAACCCCCAATCGCAGGCCATGGTGCCGGGGCGGCACAGGCTCCTACAGCTGGCGGGGTAATTGGGACATTATTGTCCGCGAGTTTAAATAAACTCATTCTGACGAGGTCCTTTATTCCGGTTGCTCTCACGTTTTATCATATAACGTGTCTTTTTCATCATTCAAGAAGAAAGTTCTGTTTTTTGCGAACAATTCACGTGTTATTATGCGCATACCGTAGTTTTCTGCCGCTATGGAGTGCATGTCGCAGTGGTCCTCATTTGGTCTTCCATAAGCATAACGCTAAAAAGAACTTGGGTGACCCTGACACATGTCCGTCCTGCGGGATGCGGGATGCGGGCGCGTGCCAACTTGCCTGAGTGAAGGGAAAGGGAAATCCGTGTTATTATCGCTAGCGGGGGTGCATCATAACAGCATCAAAGAATTTGCGAGTGCGCACGGTTCCGAATTTACGGGCTGCACTTTGAAGAGAGCTTTTGCGCAGATGCTTGGACTTTTCGGTGACACGCACTTTTAAAACCTGAGTGTCTTCCGCCAGGTTTTCCAGATTGTTCATCAGATCAACCAACAGGAATTCCTCCGTCATTTTCCTGGGGAAGCCGGGTTTGCGGCGGAATTCAAACTGACGCCCGCCCAGCTTGAAATGGCCATGGCGCTTATGGTTGTAAACGACGGTCTGGTTATAGAGCTGAGTGGTACCCACTCCGAGGGCATTGTAAGCATTGGGCGATGTGATTAAAAAGTCATCGTCCTTTAAAAACGCGCTGACCAGGGTGGCATCATCTGCGGGAGCTTTTCCAAAGACTGTCTGTTTTGGGTGCAGATAAAGGCCGGGCGATAGCTTTACCAGCGCGTCCATTTCCAGAAGCTGTTTGATGTGCCTGTCTACCGCAGTGGACCACCTGGCCAGCTCTTCCCGCCGATACACCTGGCCAGGTTTCAGCCGCTTTCGGAATTCGTTGAGCTTTTTCATGACCGTTGCTGCTTTCTTAAAGATACCAATGTTGGGCGAATGCTGCAAGATTATTCATCCAAAATTCATGCAAAATTAGCAGGTATTGCGGATCAAATCATTAATGAAAGCGTTACCTTGGCCGAGGATTGGGACTCACTTGCCCAACGCCTTCCGAATCACAGGCTCGAAGATGTCGGCTTGGCGCATGAAGCCGAGGTCGCTGGCGTGGGAGGCGTCGGTGGCGCCTTCGGTGTCGGTGCCGTAGAGGGCGTCGCCGGGGATGTAGGAGAGGTTTTTGACGCCTTCTTTGATCAGAGTGTCGTAGGCGGCTTTGAGGGCGGCGTGGTTGTCGGTATGGAACTGCTTTTTGACGGGGGTGATCCAGTCGTTGGTGTAGCGGCGGTCTTCAACGAGGATGATGGGGGTATTGGGCTTGGCGGCGCGGAGCTGTTTCACCAGGGGAATGGTTTTTTCGGTAACCATGGCGGGCTGCATGTTAGGCAGGCAGTCGATGACATACGCGGCGGCATCCACCTGGACGAGGTAGTCACCCACGGCGGCATCCATGCGGCCATTGCCGGAGAACCCGAGGTTAACGACGGGCATGTCCAGGCGGCGGCCGAGGATGCCGGTATGGACCATGCCGGGGCGGCTGGCGCAGGCTCCGTGGGTGATGCTGGTGCCGTAAAAGACGACGGGCTTTTCACGGGGGGCCAGGCCTTCGAACTTGCTGCCCTTGGCGACGCCGATGCTAAGGGATTCGATGCCGTTATACAGGGGCAGGTAGGCGGCGTATTCGCGGTAGCCGGGGGCGAGGCCTTTGATGATCTCGGCCTTGACCTCCTGGGTGGCGGGTTTGGTGACCATGACCCATTTCCATTTGCCGCCGTCTTTTTCATCGCGGGCGTAAAGGTCCACGCCGCTGACGCCAGTGGCGGGCATGTGGGGCTGGCCGATGCGGTCTTTGCTGAGTTTATAATGGACGCTGATGGCCTCGGCATCGGTCTTGAAGCGGACGACCATGCCGGCGCTGTCGCGGCTGAGGTTCCAGACGGCATCGGTCACTTTTCCCTGGGCACTGGCAGGCAGGCGGTCGAACCAGCGGAGGCGCTCCTGGTCCGGGAGGATGCGGCCTTCGACACCCCACTTGGTGATGTCGTGCCATTCCAGGTTGTCCTGTGCCTGTTTGTTGACGCCCATGGCGGGGTCCAGCTTGGAGACATCCGGGGCTTTTTGGGCGTGAGACAGGCTGGCCAGGGCCAGCAACAGGGCGAAGGGAAGAAGACGCATGGTGGGCAGGGTAGGGTTGTGAAAGTGCCTTTCGGCTAAGGCTAAAGATGACGCTGGAAAGGCAGGGAGTATTGCATGGCTTCCATCGGAACGAGCGGAACTTTGATCCGTGGAGGCGGGCGCACGGTATAGGTTTCAAGTATCGAGGAGGAGGTGGGCGGAGCCGGAGGATGGGGAAAAAGGGGGGCGATGGGGAAGAAATGCATTTTATCCCCATTTGGGGATTTTTGAGGTTAAGGCTTTGATTCACAAGTGATTAGGATGGGGGTTTCATGGGGATCTGTTTCCCCATGGGGAAGGGTGTGGGGAAAAGGACGGCCGGGGTGCTCCCATCGCGATGGAATGATGGATCGAGGTAATTCGATGCATATGATTAAATAATATTATATAGATAGGCTATTTTGCAAGTGAGATGGGGAATGCCGGGGCGCGGCGGGATTTCTGCCGGGAGAATTCAGGCCCGGTCTTGCTGAGGGGCGTAGTGTAAGCATGTCCACTCTCCGCACTGTATCCCTGGCCGTGATGGGCCTGTTTTTCATCGCGGCGGGGGTGAACCATTTTTTGAATCCGCAGGTGTATGTGAGCATGATGCCGCCGTATCTGCCGTATCCGGAGACGCTGAACTACATCAGCGGGGCGGCGGAGGTGGCGGGGGGTATCGGGATTTGGATTCCGCGTCTGCGCTGGCTAGCAGCCTGGGGGTTGATCGCTCTGCTGGTGGCGGTTTTCCCGGCGAATGTGCAGATGGCGATGGATGGCTTGCCAGGGCATGATATTCCGACTTGGGTCCTGCTGGGGCGGCTGCCTTTGCAGTTGGTATTCATCGCCTGGGTATATTGGACTTGTCTGGCCAAGAGAGCGCGGGGTGCGACGAAGCGATCCTTTTAGTGAGAATGGTGTCATTGAAGAGGACGAGGGTTTTTCTCAATGGGCAATGGGGAGAAAGGGCTTGCCGACTTGAGGCGTTCTTTTTTACAATCATTTCACCCCATGAAATTTCTTATAAAGCAGGCCCGAATGATCCTGCTGCTGGTGTTCTTTTTCGGGTATCTGGAAGGCGATGGGCTATCAATGGAATGAAGACTCCAACCGCACCCTGCCCAACCCTTTAAACGTCCCCCGCACGGAACGGTCCATGAGCCTGACTGACATCGTGATTCAAAATCGTGACGATGACCCACTGCGGGCGGCGATGGTGGCCGGGTTCAAGACTCTGGGCATCAAGCTCTGAACTCCCAACTCGCCCTTTTTGATTTCAACGTTACCCCTTTCCCATGAGCACGACCCCTTCCTATAAACCGGCTTCCTATAATTCCGTCTCCCCCTATCTGGTGGTGACGAATGCGGCGGCGACGATTCAGTTTCTGAAAGATGTCTTCGGAGGCGAGGAACTGCGGCGCATGCCGGACCCGAAAAGGGAGAACCGCCTGATGCATGCCGAAGTGCGCCTGGATGATACCGTAATTATGCTGGGCGATTGCATCGAAGGTGGCTGGCCTGCCGTGGAGGCCCATGTGCATGTCTATGTGCCCGATGTGGACGCCACCTATGCCAAGGCGCTGGCCTGCGGAGCTACCGGCGTGCAGGAACCTGTGCAGAAGGATGATGAGGACAAACGCGGCGGTTTTAAAGACGCCGGCGGGACGACTTGGTGGGTGGGGACGAAGGTGGATTGACCACACAGCTTCCATATCACCCCTTTATGCCAGAAGAAAGATGTCAGTCGTCGCACCTTAAATTTGATTGTTAACAAAAGTCTTGATTATCTGAATGATTAAAAAAATAAGTTTAAAATTTGGAAGCGCGCCGGGTGAACAAGCGGTATCATTTGATTGTACTCCTGTAACTGTTTTTGTCGGCCCTAATAATTCTGGGAAAAGCAAAGCTCTTTCTGAAATTCTCCATTTTTGCAGTGAAGGTACCAAGGTCGAGAATAATATAATACTTTCGGATTTAATATTCGACGAACCTTCAGAGCAAGCTGCTAAACAAAATTTAGAACACGTAAAACTAATGCCGCGTCGGGGTGAATCACTCCAATTGGGCAACACTATTGTTGGAAAAAAAAGTGTCAGGTATCATATGCCAGAACACGACCTTTTGGCATGGTTGCTGGCTCCAAATACTAACTCACATGCTTTTTGTTTTTATTACCTTTCTTATAACACAATTATACTAAATGGACAAAATCGGATAAACCTTATAGAAGATCAGCCTGCCGGAGATCTTCAACAACCAGCACATTCAAGCTTTCAAGTTCTTTTTCGAGATGATAACAAAAGGTCTGAAGTTCGAAGAATAGTGCATGAAGCTTTTGGTCTATATCTAACTATCGATCCTACTAACCTCGGTCAACTGAGGTTAAGGCTATCTAAGCGGGCGCCCTCCACCGCAATGGAGGAAAGAGGTATTCATGATGAAGCTGTAAGTTATCATTCCGCTTCCCTGCCAATTCATTCGGGTAGTGATGGGATAAAAGCATTTACCGGAATGATTACCGAGATAATTGCGGGCGATCCCAAAATTCTTCTGATTGATGAGCCGGAGGCATTTTTGCACCCGTCTCTAGCTTATAAATTAGGGAAAGAAATTGCTCAAGCCACCTTAGGCAGTGATAAACGAATCTTTGTTTCTACCCATTCTCCTAATTTTGTGATGGGCTGTATTCAGTCAGGCACACCAGTCAATATAGTACGTCTTACATATCGAAACGAAGTGTCGACTGCAAGAATTCTGCCAAACCATGAAATTCTTCGGTTGATGCGCAATCCATTGCTTAGATCTACAGGCGTCCTTGAAGGCTTGTTTTATGAATATGTGATTGTAACCGAATCCGACACAGATAGGGCATTCTACCAAGAAATTAACGAGCGACTTTTAAACTTCAAGCCTGAGTGGGGTATTCCAAATTGTCTTTTTATAAATGCCCAAAACAAGCAGACCGTTAAAACAATCCTCAAGCCCCTTCGATCTCTAGGTATACCAGCGGCTGGGGTGGTCGATATTGATATATTGAAGGAAGGCGGCACGGTATGGACCAGTTTCCTGGAGAGTGGCTTTCTCCCGAGCTTATCGTATCGCCCCTATTCCGATATAAGGGCAGCCGTTAAACAATCCTTAGATTTGTCAGGTTCTTGTATGAAAAGACATGGGGGCCTTACTTTGCTGAATGAGAGCGCGAGGGAGGCTGGTAATAATCTTTTTGATGAGTTGGCGCGGTATGGATTATTTGTCGTGCGTCATGGAGAACTTGAATCTTGGCTTCAAGAATTGCAGGTGTCACATCATGGACCCACTTGGCTCATAGAGGTGTTTAATAAGATCGGCGAAGATCCAGATAAGCCAAATTACTTAAAGCCTGGTGATGACGATGTTTGGAGATTTATTTTCCAGATTAAAGAGTGGTTTTTTCGCAAAGATAGGAAAGGCATTCCTTTTTAAGCTCTGCTGGTTCTCGGTCGCTGCGCGACCTTCATCGACCGGCTATTTTCCATGCTCCCTCTGGGAGCGGGGACTGTGGATGGGGGCGTTGATTGGGGGGGAGAGGCGTCGTCTCCGGGGGGCTGGTCAGGGAGTAGGAGTGGCGGCTGCGCCGCAGGAAGATGGTTGCGGACAGGAGTGTCCGCGCTCCGCTCGAGGAGTGCTCGTCGCTGATTTCGGAGTGATGTTTCTCAGCGTTCCGCATGAATGCGGGACTACACAACGGCGGCGGACAGGAGTGTCCGCGCTCCGCTTGAGGAGTGCTCGTCGCTGATTTCGGGGTGACGTTTCTCAGCGTTCCGCATGAATGCGGGACTACACAACGGGTGCGGACAGGAGTGTCCACGCTCGGCTCAAGGGGTGCTCGTCGCTGATTTCGGGGTGATGTTTCCTGCATTCCGCATGAATGCGGGACTACAGAACGATTGTCGAAAATCCGCGTGCGGGGCGTTGGTTCGGAGGAATCCGTGTTGCTAATTCACTGATTCAGATGATGGATGGCAGCTCATGACTGATGGTCAAACTACGGCTGATTTCTTCATTCGTGGCTCAGTGAGCAGGTCTGGTCCTGAGCTCGTTCTGGCCACGAAGCCTTTTGCCGTGGACAGCACCGCTAGGAGCTGGTGGTACGTACTTTCCACAGCGGGGCTGCTGGCGGCGGCGGTGGCGGGCACGCTGCTGGCTCCGCATGTGCTGCTGAAGGTGGCTTCCAGTGTCTTGACCGGGCTGCTGCTGCTGAGGTTGTTCGTCATTTATCATGATCAGCAGCACCACGCTATTTTGCCGAAATCAAAAGCGGCGGAGTGGTTTATGTGGGTGTTTGGCATTTTATCGCTGAGCCCGAGCAGCATCTGGCGTGCTTCGCACAATCATCATCACAATCACAATTCGAAGATCAAGGGTTCCCACATCGGCTCCTTTCCTATCATGACGCGGGAGCATTTCGAGAAGGCTCCGAAGTCGGCACGCTGGCTGTATCTTTTCATGCGGCATCCGCTGACGATCCTGTTTGGCTACCTGACGATTTTCCTGCACGGCATGTGCCTGCGGCCCTTTGTGATGAAGCCGCGTGAGCACTGGGATTGTTTCATCTCCGTTTTAGTCCATGCGGGTATCGCGGGCTGCTTGATCGGTTTTGCGGGTTGGCAGGCGTGGCTGCTGACGCAGATCATCCCGCACTTCATCGCCAGTGCGATCGGTTCGTATCTCTTTTATGCGCAGCATAATTTCCCGGGCGTGGCGTTTTACGACAAGTCTGGTTGGACGTATGACCGCGCGGCGCTGGAATCCAGCAGCTACATGAAGATGGGGCCGGTGATGGCGTGGTTTTCCGCGAACATTGGCTACCACCACATTCATCATCTGAATGCGCGCATTCCCTTTTACCGTCTTCCGGAAGTGCTGGAGGCTCTCCCCGAAATGAGGAACCCGAAGGTGACGACGCTGAAGCCCTTCGATATGTATCGCTGTCTGAGCCTGAAGGTCTGGGATACGAAACAGCAGAGGATGGTGGCGCTGGATGGTACAGACCGGGAATAGGGGACCACGGTCTGACCGGGCATAGGTTACGCCACCGATGATTCCTCCACCGGGCGGGGTGGTTTTTTGTTCTTGGTTTTCCAGCGGTCGTGGACCCAGAACCAGTTGGCGGGATCCCGGCGCACGCCGACTTCCAGGGCGGTATTGATGTCGCGCATCAGGTCTTCGACACTGCGGCGCTTGCCGTTTTCCTCCATGCGAAGGGGTTCGCCGATTTCCAAGACCCACTTGCCCAGGCCGACGCGGTAGCAGATGGGCACGAAGATGACGCACTTGTAGCGCATGGCGAGGATGACCGGGGCGCGCGTGGTCCAGGCGTAATAACCGAGGAAGGGCAGCTCAATGCCGCCGCTGCGGTCCGCCTGATCGCTGGCCAGAATGAGCAGCTTGCCGCCCTCTGACATCGCGCGTTTTAAATCATCGGCACCGGTGCGGCGATCCACCAGGATGTTCCCTGAGACGGTGCGCATGCGGTACACGAGCTGATCCAGCTTCGGCGGGCGGATGCCGCGATAGGTGGCTACAGCCCGATACTCAGGGATGAGCGCGGACATGCGGTTGGCCAGTTCGAAATTGCCGAAGTGGCCGCCCGTGAAAACACGATTCACCAGCTTTCCGTCCGCATCCACGGCGCGCACGGCTTCCTCGCCTTTGACGGAGAAGATGGTGCGGAGCTGGGCGTCGTTCATGGCCATGCCTTTCATGGCGCAGCAATAGACCTCACCCAGCCGACGGAAATTTTCTTTGGCGATGGCGCGGATCTCCGCCGGGGACTTTTCACCCGCGAAGCACATGGTCAGATTTTTCAGGGCGACGCGGCGATGGCGGGCATCCACCCAATAAGCCAGCGCGCCACCCCAGCGGCCAATGCGCGCCACCCAGCGGACGGGCAAGGCCTGAAAGAAAGCTAAAAAGGCGCGAGCAATGAGGTAGAGGAAATGTTCCATTAGGAGTGACCGGGGCCGCAGGGGCTGTAGTCGTGGCCTTGGGGCAGGTCAATGGTGCCGTTTGTACGTCGAAGGGTAGGCGGACTTTCTGGCTGCTAATGCTCAGGGTGATCGTTATTTACCGAAATAGATTTCTGCCGAGAGATGCGAAGCATGACGTGCAGTGCCGTATCGCGATCTTGGGTTGGAACGATACGACCGACGGTCAGGGCACCACGAGCGGATATTTGGCAGCCTTCCCTCAGCTTGATCGTGGCATTTTCATAAGCAAAACAATGTGCTTTCATTTTCTAGACCTAAGCTGTTGATAAATGCTATTTAGTTCTAGCCAAAACTCATCAGATTCGTCAATTAGGGATCGATTGCATATGAATCCCAAGTGATAAATTGAGCTTTCGTTTGAACTTCCATCCTTGGATAAGGTTACAAGAGTTTCTTTTTCTTCATAGTAGATGCATTGTATGCTCCAGCTATTAAATATTTTGGTCGGGGCTAACGCTGAAAGGCGGTTGGAGATGGATGTTATCTCCTTTCCTGGAATTTCTGATTCTACATGAAAGATAACATCCATGGATGAGCTAAAATAAAGCTCTGTGTTATTCGTTTCATAAAGCGATGTAAATGCACAATTGAGCGCACTCTCAAATAGATAGTCACAATAGGTTATATCGCCATCCGCTCCAACTTGAACTATCAGATTCAAACTGTTCTCTTCTTGAGGAGCAATCACTTTGACGCCTGACCCACTTCTAGCAATTAAAACTCCGGTGAATGGTGTTATAATATTTGCTCCAATGGGCTCCGCATTCATACTCTTGGTTTATATACTCGGATGGATCTATTAAATACAACTCGGAATTAAATGAGCCCAGACCGTTGGATTTTAATAATGATATCAGATCCTTAGGGACTTTGAATTCTAACTGATCCAGTTTCGCTCTTTCAACCAAGGAAGTTATTTTGTTGAATATCATAAACCAATTTTGCTGAGCTCGCGTGAACCCATTTGCCACCCATTCAGTCAAAAGGTGTGTGTGATTCTTGCAGAGCAAATGGGGGGCTTCTGAACTCGAATTGAATTGCTATGCCGACGGATCGTCGGCGCTCCATGGTCCGCGAGCTGGGGCTAACTGGCCAAGTTCCGCGCTTTCATTTCCCCGAGGGTCCAGGCGTATTCTTTGACGAGTTGATCGACGACATCGCCGGTGTGGAGGTCGCCGGGGAGGACTTCCCAGGTGTAGGTCTCCATCTCGATGTGCTGGCACTGGGTGGGGTTTTGGCTGAGCCAATCCATGGTGCCTTCGAGGTGGTCGCGGGTGCTTTGGAAGCCGTCGGTGGGCTGGGCGTGGAGGGGGATGTGGAAGTGGACGCGCCATTCTTCACCCAATTCGGCGGGGTTTGTCTGGGCGAATTGGAGGGCATCCGGCAGGTCCTTGAATCGGCGCAGGGGGGTGGTGGGGCCGTAGTCGGCGATGACCTGGTGGAAGTATACGGGCTCGTCAAAGGCGCGGAGTTTTTCCACCATGTCCGGGGTGGGCTTCAATTTCAGCGCGGAGCTGAAGTGGAGCTTGCTGAGGCGGATGCCGGCGCCGGTGATGCGGGAGAGGGCGCGCTTGGGGGTCTCGTACTCGATGGCGAGGTGGCAGGTGTCGTAGTTGAGGCCGATGAATTTGAAGAAGTCTTTGTCCTGGGGGTGGCGGTCGTAGTAGAGGCCGAAGAATTTGAGGACCTCGCCGCTGGTCTCGAAGAGGCCGAGGGGCTCGGGCTCGAAACCGAGGTGGAGATCGTGACCGGTGGCGGTGGAGACGGTCTCGATATGCTCCCGGCAGAGGCGGACGTTTTCGAAGATGGCGTTGATTTCGTCGCTGCCGATGGGGAAGGTTTTGTGGGAGCCGGGGAGGGTGCTGACGCTGCCGCTGGCACCGGGGGGGAGGAGCTGGGCGAGGATATCGAAGAGGCGGTTGGTGTATTCCAGCCGGGCTTTGGACGTCCAGTCCGGGAGGAAGACTTGTTCTTTTACCCGGGTGCCGTGGAAGGAGCCGTAAGGGAAGCCGTTGATGGTGAAGACGTAGCAGTTATTGGCTGCGAGCCAGTCTTTGAATTCGGCAATTTTGCCGGGGGCGAGGAGTTCCAGGGAGGCCTGATTGCCGAGACGGAGGCCGATGCCGTAGGGCTGGTCCGGGCTAACGCGGGCTTTGACGCGGAGGGTGTAATCCCGAAGTGTGGCCCAGGTCTGTTCCCACGTTTCACCGCGGTGGATATTGGTGCAGTAGCCGAGGTGGATGCCGTGGTTGAGAAGCATGGGGTGGGGGGAAGGGACGAAAGGGGGAGTTTGCGGTGGTTTTAGGGGGTTTGCAATCGGGGGGTGGGTGGGGAGCGGAAAGTGCTCAGTGCTCAGTGCTCAGTGCTCAGTGCTCAGTGCTCAGTGCTCAGTGCTCAGTCAGCAGGCAGGGGGGGAATAGGGCTTAAATGGCTTATAGGTCCTAGGCGGTAGGTAGGTGAGGCTGGGGGATGCTGGGAACCTATTCCACGGTGACTTTGAGGGGGTGAGCGTAGGCTTGCCAGGCGGTGTCGATGGCTTTGGCATCGGCGGGGCCGTCGGTGAGGATGAAGCGGTATTTGGAGGTGTAGGGCTGGCCGGGCTGGATGGTCCAATCGCCGCCCTGGGAGGGGGCGATGCAGAGCTGGGGGTTCTTCGGGTTTAGGCGGAGGGGCTGGGGGAAGCGGAAGTTTTCCGGGTGGATAAGGATGGCCATGCCTGCGGGCTGGCCGTCCACATCGCCGCCCATTTGGACCCATTGGGCCTTGGTGGAATCGCCTTTTTTGCGGTCGTCGCCATTGCTAGTGAGCATGGTGACTTTATCCACGGGATTCCACTGCTCATGACCGCGTACGCCGAGGCCGCCGTAGTGGTATTCGGGAAGTTTTAAGGGGGAATCGGTGGCGCAGGTCTGGGTGGAGACGAGATCCAGGATGTAGGCGGGGCGGTCGCCGGTGGTGAGGGCATAGGCGGTGACTTCCCAGGTTTCATCCAGGACGGGCTTGGTGGTGCCGCTGTTGTGATCCAGGAAACGATGCTTGCTGAGAAAGCCGGCCTGAACGGGGCCGCCCCAGGATTTGAGGAGGGAATCGAAGCGGACCTCGCCGAGGATCTGGGCGGCGATTTTGTCTTTGGAGTCGCTTTTTCCCTGGTTCCAGAAGTCGGGGTGCTGGCCTTCGAATTCGGTCTTGGTCCAGGCGAACCAGATGCCGCGGTGCCAGCGGTGGTCGGCAGGATGGTTGCCGGTGATAAGGCGGCCGCCGGGGGTATAGACGGGGTGGAGGTGGGCACCGTGTTTAAAGACCTCCGGGACACCTGCGGGGACATCGCCGGGTTCCATCTGGTAATCGAAGACGGGCTGTGTTTTGCCGTGGGTGTGATGGGTGAAACGAAGGAGGCTGCCGGACTTTTCCACGGTGAGGCCCTGAGGTGCAGCGGGTGGGCTGGAGGGGGTGATGGCAAACGTGATGTTTTCACCTTTACCGATCTGTGGGACGATCATCACGGCCTGGCCGGTGGCATCCACCTGGAGGGTGGAGACGATGCTGCCGCCTTTTCCGGAAAGGGTATGCTGGCCCTGCCAGTCCTGGGGAGCAGTGAAGGTGACGATGGCATTTGTCTGGTCGGCATCGCCGCCATGGACGGTGATGCTGCCGGGGGCTGCGAGCAGAGGTGCGCTGGCCAAAGCGAGCAGGAGGAGCAGGATTGGTTTCATGGTGGGCAGAGGTAAACGTGGGGCCTGTAGGCCATTGTTCATCACTCTGCGCATCAAGGATGCCTCGGCGGGCTGCGTGCCCTGGGATTTATTCGCGGACGAGGGGGGCGAGCTTTTCCTTCAGGAGCTGGCGGGCACGGTAGAGGCGCGTTTCAGCGGCTTTCTCCGAACAATCGAAGACCTCCGCCATCTGCCGGTAGGTCATGCCCTGATAGGTGAAAAGGACGAGGGCCTCACGCAGGTCCTCCGGCAGTGAGGCGATGGCGCGGCGGACCTCGCGGGCTGTTTCATCCTCCTCCATGGCCTGGTCTGGCGTGGGGTCTTCCGAGGAGGGATCGAAGCCGGTTTCGCTGAGGGTCTGGAGGGATTCGGCTGGGTGGCGGCTCTGCCAGCGGATGTGATTGGATAGGAGGTTCCGGGCAATGCGGAAAAGATAGGCGGAAAAAGGGGCATGCGGGCGGTAGCGCTGCCGGTGCATGTATAGGCGGACGAAGGACTCCTGGACGAGATCCCGGGTGGCGGCGTGATCATGCGTCATGTGCCAGAGGAAGGATGTCAGCTTATCCTGCCAGCGGGTCATGATCTCATTCAGTGCGAGGTCATCCCCGCCTGAAAGCCGCTGCATGGCGCTGGCATCCGCGTCGGGGATCAAGGGGGGCTGGGGGTTGGTACGGTTTTTGGCAGCAGGGTGTCGTGCTCGGGAAAGAGGTGCGGGAGCATCATTTTCAGATACTTCTGGCCCGCTGTGGGATTCATGGCGGCAGCGACTTTTTTGACGTGCTGAATGGCGGCCCGCTCAGAGGTTTCAAAATGGATTTCGTAATCGCGGATGGCGGCCTGGCCTTCAGCACTGTGCTCGTCGTTGTTTTGAAGAGCGATTTTCAGGCGCTCGCGTGCAATATCCATCTCGGCACACAGGCGGATGCACTCGGCCCGGTGGGCATCGTGGATGGCGCATTCGCGCTCGAATTCCTCCTCAGTAAGGGAGAGGGAGGTGCGCATCCAGGCCAGATTGGCCCGGGTATCCTGCTCCTGTGCGGCGACTTTTCGTGAAAAATTGCGGCTTTGCTGGTGGTTCTGCAAACCACGTGTGATCAAAAAAGCGGCAATTCCCAGGAGCAAGGCCACCAGCAAAGTGTGGCCTGAATTTCTCATGGGGTGAGGGCAGGAGCCAGAGGATTGATCGAGTGAGCGTAAATGCTGACGGGATCTGGCGGCCGGGACGCGCTGCGTATTCCGGCGAAAATACCGATGCCTAATGCCAGTGCCCAGATAGCAAGGCGAGGCGTCGGCAGAGAGAAAAATTCAAAAAGGGCAGTCAGCCAAGGCTGGCGAGCATCGTCGCGAAGCTGCCGGTGCTCGATATCACGCCAGACATCCCTGACCAGTGAGGAAGAGGGAGATGGTGCCTGGACGGCACTTTGAAGAAGTAAATCGAGCTGTGGATCAGTCATAGCTGAAGAGCCTCCGCTTTCTGAAAACCAGAAAGCAGAGGCTGGTTAGGGATTCATTGAATGCGGTCAAAGCACACAAAGATCTTCAGCATAGGTCATGCCTAGATTAACGAGAAGCGACCGGGACCACGGCGATGAGCTGGCCACGGTTGTTAAAGATGAGCTTCTTTTCGACAGCAGGAGGGGGTGTCTGCTTGGCGGTAACGGCATTGACGGTGGCGGTGACCTGGCCGCGATTGTTAAAAACGGTGGTCTTTTCACCAGCGAAGGCGTTGCCACCCAGAAGAGTCATCATGGCGGCGGTAAGGATCAGTGTAGATTTCACAAGAATAGGTTGGTTTGGTTTTTGGAGTTGTATGGGTTCCAGAAGGACGCCCGTTAAGACTGCAAACACCGCGCCTGCTCCAAACCCTTGAGAAAAAGAGAATTTTTTCTTCTTTTGGTTATCTGAGTCCGGCGGTGGGTGCATGGCGAGGTGCTTTCTCCGAAGGAAAAGGGGTGGGAGATGCTGATCCGTGGCACGCAGGAGCGTTGGGGCGTGTAATCTGAAGGAAAAAAAGGGCGGGAGATGCGTTTTAACCCTTCAACTCCATTGTCCCTGTTCAGCGCTCACACTCTCTATGATTGCCCTTCGTCACCTGCTCACTTTCCTGGTTTTCACAGGCACTGTACTGTGCGCCCCAGCGGCCAGCCTGTTTGAACGGGATAATTTAGCGGCGTGGTGCATCGTGCCTTTTGATGCGAAAAAGCGCGGGCCGGAGGAACGGGCGGCGATGCTGGAAAAGATGGGGGTGAGGAAATTTGTTTATGATTACCGGCCTGAGCACATCCCGCAGTGGGACGAAGAACTGAAGGCGCTGAAGAAGCATGACATCGAGCTTTTTGGCTGGTGGTTTCCGACGACCTACAATGACGATGCAAAGAAAACTCTGGAGCTTTTCAAGCGCCATGGAGTGAAACCGCAACTGTGGGTGAATGGCAACGGGGGAGCGGTGCAGGTAAGCTCGCCAGAGGACCAAAAGGAGCGGATCACCAAAGAAGTGCAGAGGATCCAACCGATCTGTGAAGCGGCGGCACCGCTGGGCTGCCAGGTAGCGCTTTATAATCATGGCAACTGGTATGGCGAGCCGGAGAATGCGATGGCCATTATTGAGGAGCTGAAGAAGCAGGGCATCACTAATGTGGGCATGGTGTATAACCTTCATCATGGGCATGCCCATCTGGACCGCCTGGAAAAGCTGCTGCCCAAGATGCTGCCATACCTGCTCTGTCTGAACCTGAACGGCATGGATGTGGCAGGAGACACGAAGGGACGCAAGATCCTGCCGCTGGGCATCGGCAGCGAAGATGTGCGGGTGCTGAAGATCATCGCCGCCAGTGGTTACAAGGGTGTGATTGGCATCCTCAACCACACCCCTGAAGATGCAGAGGGCAGGCTGCTGGACAACCTGGACGGGCTGGCCTGGCTGCTGCCGCAGATGGAAGGCAAGGCAGCGGGGGAAAAACCGGGCTACCGGACCTGGAAGCATACCGCTGCGAAAGTACCTGGAACTGCACCGAAGGGGGTGCAAAAGGCGCAATCAGCACCGTCTCTCAATGCGGATTTTGGCTTGGCGCTTCAAGGAGGACTGGTGCTGGAAGGCAGTGAGGAATACCGCAGGCTGCCGCTAAGTTTGGAATGCAGGGTCAAACTGAACAGTGCAGCCGAGTTTAATATCCTGGTGGCCTTTGAGCCCAAAACATCGGCGACGCATTGGGAGCTTTATAGCTATAAGGACAGCGGGGTATTCAGCGTGTATCTGCCAGGGCGAGGTGGTGAGTATAAGACGACTAACAACATCTGTGACGGCAAGTGGCATGAGGTCATCGCCAGTATGGAAGGGGAGATACTGCGGCTCTATGTGGACGGCAAAATGGTGTTGGAAAAACCGCTGCCACCTTTGCAAGGGGAATCAAAGCCAAGCGGGCTGGCCTTTGGGCAACTGGTGGAAGGAGGCACGGGATGTGACGGGGTGATCGATGATGTGCGCATTTCCCGAGGGCCTATGAAAGCACGCAAAGGGGACCATCCACGCCAGCGCATGGACAACACGCTGGCACTCTGGAACTTTGATGAACTGGAGGCGTTGCTTTCTGGTGCGGCAAAGGCTCCGGCACCTGCGAAATTTAATCCTGAGCGCAAGCCGCTGCGAGTAGGGGAGTACGCACATTGGCAGGCGGAGGTGAACCGTGAACGTGTTTTTGATTATTACGGCAAGCAGGCGGTGCAGTACATGGGCAAACCCATACCGGAATTGCTGCCAGGTTTTCCCGGTCTGGATGGCGGTCAGCAGGGGCACTGGGGAAACCAAAATGATGCGGTGACCTGGCGCGACGGACGCTTTGCGGCATCGGATCTGGGCAGCGTATTCAGTGTGGTTTTCAAAGGTGGCGGATTGACCGTGCCGAAGGGTGTTTGTGTGCGGCTGGAGGATGGACAAAGCGCGGTGTTTGACCCGCTGACGCTGTCGTTTCCGCTGGTGTGGAGTGGCGGATTTGTGAAGCTGACGGATTCGCGCCATGGCTTCATGGGCGGTGGCGTGATGGACGGGAAAATGGTGAAAAAGTATGAATCACCGAAGCTGGAGGCGCATCATTATCACGGATTTTACCGTCACGGCAGCAAAGTGATTTTTTCCTATACGATGGGGGATCAAAAGTACCTCCAATCTTCACCGGACAAATTGGAAGATCTTTCCGCACTGACCAAAGGAGGCCCCGCCCAATGGCCAGAGTGGATCGCGACGAAGGGTGTCATCGGCCAGGGGGAACCCTTCGCCACGGACACGCTGACACTGCCTTTTAACAATCCTTATGGGACACTGTTTTTTGTTAGCGGGCACGATTTCTTCAGCGATGGCAGCGCGGCGATCAGTACGATGACCGGAGAGGTGTGGCTGGTGCGGGGCATTGATGACAAGCTGGAAAAGCTGCGCTGGAAACGCTTTGCCACGGGGCTGCATCAGCCGCTGGGGCTGAAAATTGTGAAGGATCAGATCTATGTGCTGGGGCGTGACCAGATCACCCGGCTGCATGATCTGAACGGGGATGATGAAGCGGACTTTTACGAGTGCATGACGAATGCCCAGGAGACCTCACCAGGCGGGCACGATTTCATCACGGGACTGGACATGGATGCTGAAGGGCGTTTCTACACGGCCTCAGGAAATCAGGGAATTATCCGTGTGGCCAATGATCATGTGGATGTACTGGCGACGGGTTTTCGCAATCCCAACGGGCTGGGGCTTTCACCGGATGGAAGGTTCATCACCACCAGTGTGCAAGAGGGAGACTGGACACCTTCATCTTCCATCTGCCAGGTGGAGATGGGCAAGAACGAAGGAGCGCATTTCGGTGCGGGTGGCCCGAAGAACGGCCAGCCGCCTGAGCCGCCGCTGATGTATCTGCCGCGCGGTGAGGACAACTCGTCAGGCGGTCAGTGTTTCGTAACCGGGCAAACATGGGCTGCCTTGAAGGGGGACGGAAACCTGACGCATTTTTCTCCGGGCACGGGTACAGGCTGGCTGGTCATGCGGCAGCAGGTGGAAGGCCGCTGGCAGGGTGCGGCGGTGCGCATCGCGGGGAGTTTTGATTCGGGGTCGCAAACGGGGAGGTTTCATCCCAAGGACGGGCAGCTTTATGTCACCGGTATGCAGGGCTGGGGCTGCTACACGCCAAAGGATGGATGTTTCCAAAGAGTACGTTATACTGGCGGCAAAGTCGCGGTGCCGGTCGCGTTTGAAGCGCGTGAGAATGGGGTGATGCTACGCTTTGACCATGCTCTGGATCAGGCTGTGGCGGCGAAAGCGGGCAACCATTTTGCGCAGTGCTGGAACTATAACTATAGCGCGGCTTATGGCTCGCCAGAAATGTCTGTGAGATATGCGGATACGGTAGGTCATGATCCGCTGGAGATCCGCAGCGCCCAGGTGCTGGAAGGTGGCAAGGCGCTGTTTCTGGAGATCCCCCAACTGGTGCCTGCCAACATGATCCACCTGCGCGTTGGAGTCGCCGCAGGGCGTGCGCACGATGTCTTCCTGACCGCCCATGCTCTGGCACCTGCTTTTACCGAGTTTCCCGGTTATGAGAAGATTGCCAAGACTTTCATTCCAGCGGCCAAAGGCAGCACCACTGTCAGCAGTAAGCTCAATCCCTGGGCAAAAGGAGAGCCTGGGCGTGAGATCGTCGTGGATGCCGCGTTGGGGCTGCAATATGTGCAGAAGCAGCTCATAGCGAAAGCGGGGGAAAAGCTCACGCTGACCTTCAAAAATCCGGATGTGGTGCCGCACAACTGGTTGTTAGCCAAACCCGGCAGCCTGCAAAAATTGGGCGACCAAGTGAACCTCATGATCACCGATCCGAAAGGCCTGGCCAAACACTATGTGCCGGATTCACAGGATGTCCTGGTCTATACCGACATGGTCAATCCGAAGGAACAGTTCAGCATCCATTTTGAAGCGCCCAAAGAAAAGGGTGAGTATCCTTATCTCTGCACCTTTCCCGGCCATTGGATGGTGATGAACGGGGTGATGAAGGTGGAGTAAAAATGAAAAAGGCCCGGTTGGTCACAACCGGGCCTTCAAATTCTAACCTAACCAGCGGTTGATTTGCCGGTCACTTCAGCTCCTTGATGCGCAAGTTGCGGAACTTGTAGGTGGCACCTTTTTCGCCGTGGTGTTGGATGGCGATGGGGCCGCTGGCGTCCTTGTCGTCTTCCACATCGGTGGTGACGACGCCGTTGACTTCGATCTTCAGCTTATTGCCTTTGCAGGTGATGCGGTAGGTGTTCCAATCGTTGCGCTTGAAGGCATCACCAGCGCGGGCGCGGAAAGCGGCGATACTTTCCTCATTGCCCTTGATGGGGCTGATGAACCACATGCGGCGGCCTTCATCATACAACCCACCGGACCATTTGCGGTCAGGGCTGCCGTCCACTTCAGCCTGGTATCCGAAAACCTTGTTAGGCTGCACATGGGCGCGGAACATGAAACCACTGTTGGCCTGGCCTTCAGGAAGCAGGATGTCACCTTCAAAGATGAAATCGCTGTAGCTCTTGTCCGTGACGACGAAGAATTTCTTTTCGCCGGTGAGGTGAATTTCACCGTCCACGACTTTGATGTTGCCCCATTCGTAAGGGTTGGTCCAACCGGTCATGGTCTTGCCATCGAACAGGGGGACAAAGCCGTCTTCAGCGAAGGAGGACAGGGTGACGGAACCGAGCAGGGCGGTAAGAAGGAGGAGGCGTCTTTTCATGGTAGGGCCGGGATTATGAACCTTCTGGCCGTTGATGCAAAGAGCGGATGTAGGCATTGTCGGGTACGGGTTTCACCGGGCGCTCCGGCGTCTCCAGCATGTCCTGAACCCGGTCCTGGCTGCCTGCGATGAGTTCGCGAATGATCTGCGCCTCCGGGAGATTCTTCCAGTACTTCTGCGGCATCTCCGACTGCATGGCCTTCACTTTCAGGCGCGCAGGATTAAAAATGCTGCGGTAATAGGTACGCCAAAGGTCATCATGGGCATCGGCTGAGGGGGCCTGGCTGCGGTCCATACCGGGGGTGAAAAAAAGCTTCTTACCGTCCCAATGCACGCATTCATCGGGAGTCAGGATGGACCAGTCCATACCGGCAAAACGCTTCTCAAAAAACGGCGCTGCCAGCCTCACAGTATGAAACATCGGTTCAAACCAAGCAACGAACTGCTCCCGGCCGGACTCCTCATCTTGACCAATGAGACGGAAGCGCACAAAGGCATGCATTTTGTGAATGTCGCGGCCGATGGCCTTTGACCACACCTCACACTGACGGATATCGGGGTCGCTGGGTAAATGGAGCAAATGTCGCTCGCCTCCCAAAGTCAGCCGGTATAACAAACGATAGAGAATGCTCCAGCGGCGGTCATCCGTATGGGCGCAGACTCTGGCGGCCAGAGAGAGGAAATCCGGCGGCACCTTGATTTCGGCAGATGCGGGCAAGGAGTACGCCGCGGGTTCTTCAAGCAGCAGACCCGGGCCAGTATGGGCATCGCCCCAGTTTACGTTCTCAGGCCGTACACCCTGTTTCAAAAGCTCCCTGGCCTTACTGCGCCAAGCAGCAAAAGTGGGATCGATGGATGCGGTGATCATGGGCGACTGAAGCATACGTCCTGAGCGACCGATGCGGCAACAGAAGGACCGACGCTAAACGGAATTTAATGGGAGCAAACGGATGCCTTTGATTCAGCGCTTACAGCACCACATTGGTATTCAATACCACAATCATGCAGCACGCTTTTTCAGATCCTTGCGCACTTCCCCGATAAGTTCATCCAACCCGGCATATTTGCCATCACTCCAATCTTGAGTGAAGCCTTCCCGGACCTCTTTCCATAAACGATTCATTTCCAGACGGGCCAGCAACCTCTCTACCAATTCGAGTTCTTCGGCAGGAAGTTCATCAATCAACTTGTGCAGTACCGGGCGCTTTTGCTCCAGCATGAAAGTCGTTTGATCATTCATAACTCCCCTGGCTTCCTTGGCAGCGGTCCTTCATGCAGATAGACGGTGGGGTCTGTCAGCCCGGCGAGGATGAAGGCCTCGCGCCGCTCCACGCAGGTGCCGCAGATGCCGCATTGGAGGTCTTCGCCTTTGTAGCAGCTCCAGGTTTTGCCCATGTCCACCCCCAGCTCATGGCCGAGCTTAGCGATGGCGATTTTATTCATGTCAATGAAGGGGCGAAGCAGCTCTATGCGGGCGTAGGTTCCTTCGCGCATGGCATTGCCCATGGCCTGCATGAAGGGCTCCCGACAATCCGGATAAATGGCGTGATCGCCTGAATGGGCGGCGATAATGAGAGCGTCCACCTCGCGGGATTCGGCGATGCCGCAGGCGATGGCCAGCATGATGCCATTGCGAAAAGGCACCACGGTGCGCTTCATATTGTTATCGCTGTAGTGCCCTTCGGGAATAGCACCGCCGCTTTTCAGCAGGGCTGAATTAAATAGATCATTCACAAACGGCAGGGATACCAGGTCATGAGGTATGCCGAACTGGGCGCAATGCCAGATGGCCAGGGCGATCTCCTTGTCGTTATGCTTGGAGCCGTAATCAAAGCTCACCGCGCCCACCACATTATGATGCTGGCGTGCCCAGTAAAGCGCGACTGTGGAATCCAGACCGCCGCTGAGAAGGATGATGGCTTTGGACATAAGGGGATAAAATCAGTGCGGGGTACTCAGCGAAGCTGCTGGCCACTCCAGGGGAATTTCACGGCTGGGATGCCGGGCCTCACATGTAAGCTGGATGCCGCCGCGAGGGACGAAACGGCCCCGGACGATGGCCTGCTTGGGCGCACAGGCCGCCACCAGATCATCCAGGATGCGATTGACAATGGCCTCATTAAACGAGGCGTGGTTGCGGTAGCTGGCCAGATAAAACTTCAGTGATTTCGTTTCCACGCAACGCTCATCCGGGATGTACAGGATCTCCACATGAGCTGCATCCGGCTGGCCGGTGACGGGGCAGAGGGAGCCGAAATCTGGGGCGCTGAGATGAATGGTGTAATTGCGGCCCGGGGTGCGGTTGGGGAAAGTCTCCAGCGCCGCCTCATCGGGGGAGGCAGGCAGCCGGTGCTCGGAGCGGCCCAGCAGGGTGATGTCGGCAGTGAGGGAATCGGACATGATTTCCACAATGTGCCGGAGCGCGGCCTTATCGCAAGCTCCCATCCGCAGAGCCGCCGACCTTCTTTTCATATTCCCGCCACAGCCTTTCGATGGCTTCCTCAGGATCCTCCAGCATCATGCCCTCCTTAATTTTGCTAGCGAAAAGGCCGAATGAAAACGGGCTCACGACTGGCACCTCCACCAGATACCAGTCCAGAGAGAGTGCGGTCTGGAGAAAGTCCATCGCCCGTGGCAGATCCAAAAAAGTATGCGTCGCCTCGCGGTAAGACTGCACCAGCATGGGGTGGTCCGGCTCGTGCTCGGACAATACGCGAAAAAGGATTTCGGTGCTCCAGCGGAGCTGCTTGATCCTGCGATCCTGCCCGGGGCGGTTACGCGGCACCATGAGGCCCGTTTGTGCCACACCGCGAAAGTTCCACTTCACCAGCTCGCTATCCTGGAGGGCGGCGCGCATATCGGCTTCAGGGTCCGCGTTTTCAAAAAGGACTTTCCATTCTTCCAGACCCAGGTCCTGGAAGGTTTTCAGCGTCAGCAGAAAGCCGTAGTCATCAATGGTGACCATGGCATTTCCACCCACGGCCTTTTTGACCCGGTAGGCGATGATGCGGCTGAGAGCATCATTGGCACTGCGGCCGATGAGAGTATGGAAAAAGAACTGGACGAGGTCTGGCTCGCTACCCTCACGATCATCTACAAAGCGCTCGATGAGGAGTGTGTGCTGCGTGGGAATGAGCGAAACACGTAACTGGTTAAACGCATGCTGGAGGATGGACTGGGCATTGCTGGTGGAAATTTCATATCGCTCCACCAGCCAGTCGCACACTTCCTCTCCAGTCTCCTTCGCGACCCTGGCTGCGAGTTCCGTCCGGAACCGGGCCACCTCACGAGCAAGGCCGGAGGTGAGCGGCATCTTGTTGGCATTCCAGGCGGGCACAGTGGGCAAGCGGCCGGTGGCGTCCTCCACCCGGGCCTCAGCCACGCCTGTTTCCACCAGCCTGACGGTGCGCCCGGCCAGCACAAAAAGATCGCCCGTTTTCAGACGTTTCATGAAGGATTCCTCCACTTGACCTAACCGGCGTTTGCCAAGAAAAACACTGACCATGCCTTCCGTGTGGATCACCCCGATATTGGCCAGGTATTCCCGCTCCACTTTTTTACTGGGGACGGTCATGAATCCATCTACCCACACGATCTTGCCGAAGTTTTCGCGGTATTGTTTTTCCAGTGAACGACCGCCGGCTTCGAGGTAGTTTAGCACGCGGTCGAGCTCTTCTTCTGAGACGTGTCTAAAAGGTGAAGCGGCCCGTACAGTCTCGAGCGCTGCATCTCGGGTGCAGCCACCCTCCATCGCCAGGCCCACCAGATGCTGGGCCAGGACATCCAGCGGCTTTTCCAAAAGGCGCACCTCATCCAGTTGCACCGCACGGGTCATTTCCGCACAAACGATGCATTCCATGAGGTCGTTCACATTGGTGGCGACGAGGATGCCGTGGCTTTCGGCATGGATGCTGTGACCGCTGCGGCCGATGCGCTGAAGAGCCCGGCTGATGCCTTTGGGGGTGGAGATCATCACCACACAGTCCACGCTGCCGATATCAATGCCCATCTCCAGACTGGTGCTGCAGACCACTGCCCGCAGGTCTCCGTTTTTGAGCCGGTCCTCCACCTCCAGGCGGACATCGCGGTCCAGGGAGGCGTGATGGGCTTCAATTTTGTCCGCTAGTTTAGGCAGGCCGTTTTTCAGCCGGTAGGTCACGCTCTCCGTGCTGCTGCGCATGTTGCAAAAGATGATCACGCTGCGGTTACGCTCGACGATCTGGGCGATGTCCTGCATCACTCTCTGCGCGGTGAAACCGGTGGGCGGATAGGGATTTTTGCGCAGGGGTGACAGCACCTCCACCCGGCGGCGGCGCTCCATGCGGGCCTCCACGATTTCACAGTTACGCCCGGTGCCGACCAGCATCTGCGCCAGCAGGGGCAGAGGAGCGGCAGTGGCGGAGAGCCCGATTCGAACAGGCAGGATGCTGGTGCGACGTGCCAACCGCTCCAGGCTCAGGGTCAGGTGGGCACCGCGTTTGTTTTCTGCCAGGGCGTGAAGCTCATCCACGATGACAAACCGCACCTGGCTGAGTGCCTCCGCCCAGCCAGCTTGGGGCAAAAGAATGGCCAAGCTCTCTGGCGTGGTGAGGAGGATATGAGGGGGCTTTCGCTTGAGCTTGGCACGATCCGTGGCGCTGGTATCCCCTGTTCGGAGTCCGATGCGGATGATGTCCGTCAGCCCCATTCCCTCCAGGGGCGCCATGAGATTTTTTTGAATGTCATAGGTCAAAGCCCGCAGAGGGGAGATGTAGATGGCGCAGATGCCGCTGCCCAGCGTCCCGGCCTCATGCTGGCGCACTAGATGATCCAGGATGCCCAGAAATCCGGCGAGGGTCTTTCCGCTGCCCGTGGGGGATGAAAGCAGCACGGACCGTCCGGCCAGAATATGAGGAAGAGTCAGCTCCTGAGCCTGGGTGAGCTGGCCAAAGGAGGCGGCGATCCAGTTATTTAATCGCGGGTGCAGTTGTGCGGCCACGCCCGGTGGTGGGGATGCTTCTTTCTTCGCTGAAGACTTCGGACGGGGCATGTGCCTAAACATACGTGGGCAGCAAGGAAATCAGCCTTCTTTGTCAGGATGCCTCACTCAGGTTAAGCAGGAGAGTTTATGCTCCGCGTGTGTGATATTCAGACGCGAAAAGTCATCCAAAAACGAACTGGGGGGAACGCACCTGCGTAGTGAATTTGATGTAGCGGCTGGTCCTGCTGCGAGATACTGCCTCTTTTGTTGCCTGTGAAACCCCTCACCCGACTGTTTCGTTTACTCCTCATCACGCTGCTGACCCCGGTATTGTTCCTGCTGGGCTGCCAGTCGCGGCTCATTTATTATCCACGTGGCTATGATGAGAATTACCGGCAGACGCTGACCAGCCATCGCGGGGTGGCGATTCCCTATACCACGGGGCAGGGTGCCCAGGTGGCGCATTATATCCCTCCTAAAAAGGGAGGCCAAAACCCCAAGGCCCTCTGGATCTGCTTTGCCGGTAATGGATCCCTGGGGCTGGACTGGCTGAACTATGTGGATCAATGGGACCCAAGCTTTGCCTACCTGATGGTGGACTATCCAGGCTATGGGGACTGCAAGGGAATACCGAGCCCGAGGAAGATCCGTGAAAGCTCGCTGGCGGCTTTTGACGCGCTGGCTAAGCACCTGAACCAATCCCCGGAACAGCTCCGACCACGGTTGGGCGTGGTGGCTCACTCCATCGGCTGTGCAGCGGGATTGATGGCAGCCTCGGAGCTGAACATTTCCAAAATCGTCCTTATCTCCCCCTTCACGACGATGACCGACATGGGCAAACTGCTGCTCGGCTGGCCGCTCTGTCACGTAAACATGCATCGTTTCGACAACCGCCGGGAACTGGCCCAGGTGGTGGAGCAGGGGGCTAAAGTTGTCATTTTTCATGGCACGGCCGATGAAGTCATCCCCATCTCCATGAGCCGGGAGCTGGCAGAGGCCCATCCTGGAAGGGTCACCCTTTATGAGAAGGAAGGCTGGGACCACAACCGCATCCTGCATGGGGTCTCCCAGGAGATCGGGGCCGCCATGTCTTCCATGGTGAAACCGTAATGGCGTAGCTGTGGCGGAACATTTTCTGGCTTGTGAATGGGATTCTTGTTAATGCTGGGGTCTGGGCTTCGTTCCATCCACCCTTCCATGACCATGATCTCACGCCGTTCCTTCATCACCACCAGTCTGGGCGCTCTCGGGGCGTCGGCTTTGCCAGCCATTGAGCCGATCAACCGCGCGGGCAAAAGCCGCATGCAACTGGGGGTGGCGGCCTACAGTTTCCGTGAAAAATTTCAGTGGTCCCGTGGCAAAGAACAGAAAGCCAAGGATGGTGAAAAACTCTGGAGCATCCTGGATTTCATCGACTGGTGTGCAGACAACAATGTGCCGGGAGCGGAGGTGACGAGCTACTTTTTCCCACCGGATGTGGATACCCAATTTCTGCTGGAAGTGAAACGCCACGCTTATCTACGCGGTGTACAGCTCGCAGGAACCGCGGTGGGCAACAACTTCGCCCTGCCCAAGAGTGAGAAACGCGATGAGGAGATCGCCAATGTGAAGCGGTGGATTGACTACGCGGCGATCATGAATGCCCCGCACATCCGCGTCTTTGCAGGCCAGCCGCCCAAAGGCACGCCGGATGAAGAAGCACTGGCCACCTGCCTGGCCGCCTACCAGGAGTGTCTAGACTATGCGGGCGAAAAAGGCATTTTCCTGGGCCTGGAAAACCATCACGGTCTGGTCGCAAAGCCGGAAAACCTGATTCATCTCGTCCGTGAAGCCAAAAGCCCATGGGCAGGCATCAACTGGGACAGTGGCAATTTTCACACAGAAGACCCGTATGGTGATCTGGCCAAAATCGCCCCTTATGCCATCAATGTACAGCTCAAGATGGAGATCACCCATGCAGACGGTAAGACCAAGGAGGCGAGCGATGTGGATCGGGTCATCAAAATCTTGCGCGATGCCAATTACCAGGGCTGGTTCACGCTCGAGTATGAAGTCAAAGGCACGGATGCCTCGGTGGAAATCCCGAAAATCCTGGAAATGCTGCGGCCAAAACTGGCCTGAAAAGTTGGCGGGGGCTAACGCTTCGTAGCCGTTGATGCCCCCCTTTTATAATAACCGTTCACATTCCCCACGCTCCGCCCATGCCTGCTCCCAAACTGACCTCCACCCAATGGCTGATCTGCTTCATTGCTTCGATCGGCTTCGCCTTCGACATTTATGAACTGCTGATGCTGCCGCTGATTGTCGGACCGGCACTGCAAGAACTCATCGGCGCAGCGCCGGGGACACCAGAATTCAACAGTTGGGTTGGGAAGCTGTTTTATATCCCCGCCATCGCCGGGGGTGTCTTTGGTCTTTTGGGCGGTTATCTGACCGACCGGCTGGGCAGACGGCGCGTGCTGACCTGGAGCATTCTTATCTATGCCTTTTCAGCCTTTGCCGCTGGCTATTCCACCAGTGTGGAGATGCTGCTGTTTTTCCGCTGCTTGGTCTTTATCGGTGTGTGTGTGGAGTTCGTGGCGGCAGTGGCCTGGTTGGCCGAGCTGTTCCCGGATCCGAAACAGCGTGAAAAAGTGCTGGGCTATACCCAGGCCTTTTCATCCATCGGCGGTCTGCTGGTGGCTGTGGCCAATGGGCTGTGCATCAAGTATTCGCTGAATTTCCCGGCTATCCACTTCCCCGATTTCCTGAGCGGGATGTTTGGCGGCGGTGTCGTGACCGATGAGCATGCGGCTTGGCGTTATACGCTGATGTCCGGCCTTATCCCGGCGATTCCTCTGATCATCATCCGGCCCTTCCTTCCAGAATCGCCAGCCTGGGCGCAGAAGAAGGCCGCAGGAACTCTCAAACGCCCAAGCCTGGGAGAGCTCTTCACGCCGGAACTTCGTCGCACAACCTTGGTCACGACGGCGATGTTCGCCATGGCGTATGGAGCAGCCTTTGGAGCCATCCAGCACATCCCGCGCATCATTCCAGGTCTGCCTGAAGTGAAAGCCGCATCCGCAGCAGCCTCCGAAGCGGCGGCGACGGCCAATGCAGGCAAACCGCCTGAAGTGATCAAAAAAGCCTCCATCGTGGCAGGCAAAAAGGCTGAGCAATCCATCGCGGCCAATACAACCAAGATCCAGGAAGTGGGCGGTCTGGTCGGGCGCTTTCTCCTGGCGGCGCTGGCCGTGGTCATTGTCAGCCGTCGCAAGCTGCTGCGGTTGTTCGTGGTGCCTGGACTGGCGGTGATGCCCCTGGTTTTTGCCTACTGCGCAGTGACGGGCCTGATACCGCTGCAAATCGGCATTTTCTTCGCCGGGCTCCTGACGGTAGCCCAATTCAGCTTCTGGGGAAATTATCTGCCCCGTGTGTATCCGATGCATCTGCGGGGGACCGGAGAAAGTTTTGCGGCCAACATTGGCGGACGGCTCATCGGCACTTCCTTTGCCTGGGTGACAACCACCCTGGCGACGACGACGGATCTGGCCGCAGCTCCTGCGAAGCTGGCATATACCGCAGCAGCCGTAGGCTTCGGGGTGTATCTGGTGAGCCTCATCCTGTCCTTCTTCCTGCCGGAACCGAAGGAAGAATTGCTGGATTGATCCGAAATTAAAACATTATCCAAAAGGGCGGCAGCGATGCCGCCCTTTTTTATGCCGGGTCGGCGGGCAGCTCCAGCATCTGCCATTCCCCAGGGGCGAGGTTGCCCAGGGTGTAGTCTCCGAAACGGCTACGATGCAGCTTTTCCACATGCCAGCCCTGACTGGCGAACATGCGGCGGACTTGATGATACCTTCCCTCCATGAGGGTGAGTGAGGCGGTAAGGGGGCTGGTGATCTCCAGCTTCGCAGGCAAGCAGGGTTTCTCCTCACCCCGCAGCATGACACCGCCGCTGGCGAAAGTGGCGATGAGGGCAGGGTCCAGTTCACGGTCCACGGTGACCTCGTAGATCTTTTCCACCTCCGCCTTGGGAGAGGTGTAGCGGTGCACCAGCGGGCCGAGGTCGGTGATGAGAATGAGGCCGCTGGTGTTCTTGTCCAGACGGCCGATGCTGGTGACGGCAGGCTTCCGCGCCATCCACTGCGCAGGCAGCAGTTCATAGATGGTCGGTCCTTCGCCATCGCTGTGCGTGCAGACATGCCCAAGCGGCTTGTGCAGCATGGCCAGGAGGCCGTAAGGAGCCTCCAGGGCTGCGCCATCCAGGGTCACGTCCGCAGCCTCCACTTTTTGATCCGGTTTTTTTAAAATGAGGTCTCCGCTGCGCACGCGCCCGGCTTTGACAATGTCCGCGACCTGTTTGCGCGAACCATAGCCGAGGGAGGAGAGAAGCTGGTCGAGGCGGGGCACGGGATCAGGCTAGCGGTGCCAATGATCTGTGCAAGCCTGCGAAGCTATATCCCACGGAGCTTAAAAAGGCCGCAATTCCACGCCTCCGCAATCCTTGCAGAGGGCAGCCCCGGCCTGAAACTGGGCCTGGCAACTGGGGCAATAGCTGACGGAGCCAAGTTGTGGGGCAGGTGGAGCATCGATTTCAGAAACGGGATATCCTTCTTTCTCCAGGTAATCTTCCAAAATACGGCTTTGAAGAACGGCGGTGGAGCCAGACCGATAGCGAGCCTGTTTCCAATAGCGTTTTGCGAGAAGCCTCCAGGCTGCGTCTCCCAGGAGAGCACGGGGGGCCAGGGGATGAGAGGGAAGACTCACGGCTGCATCGGCAAAATGATCCGCTGCGCGCATGGCCTGCTGGGGGAGTAAAGCGATGGCAAGGGTCTTCCAAAAACGCCAAGGAATGCCCTGACTACGCCTGTAAAAGAGAATGGCCTGGGTCAACTGCCAGAGGAGCAGTGCACCTGCTGCCCACAAAACGGCCACCCCTTCTCCCAACCAGCGGTAAAGCGCGACGATGACCATGAAGGTCCACACAAAGATGAAACTGCCGAGGTGACGAAGCGCGCGCGTTCGACTGCTGAGAGACGCGGCCAAGTCTGTGATGGGTCCAGCCTGGAGAGATTGATGCGCCGAAGCAAGGAAACTGGCTTCCCTTTCTTCCTGAGAAAAAGTCATCCATTGTTGCACTTGTTGTTGGGCCTGGAGTGCATGCGCTTCACTCAGGCAGCGAACAGGGAGCCTTGGGCTGAGGTGGAGAGTGCGACCTTCCACTCTTGGTTTCACTTCCTCCCAAGGAAGCAAATGCGGGTGGCGATCATCGAGATTTACCTCCAGCCCTTCAGCAGCGGGGATGAGCTGCCAGGGCAGGGTAACAAGGTGCACCTGCAAAGGTGGCAAGAAACTGAGGAGCGCCGGGCTGCGCCCCCCAAGTGTGATGGGCTGAAACGGCCTATGTCCGCGCCAGTGACTGCCACTGCCAGTGAGCATCTGGCTGCGGGGGGGCAGCCAGCGCACGCACTCGATAAGATAGAGCGCGACAAAAAGCAGCAGCAGGTACTGGCCGTCAGTCATGCACGGTCAGATCTGTTCGCGCTTACCGAACAGTTTGCCAATGAGACTTTTGATGGCCACGCCGGCTCCAACCACCAGCAGGATAGCGGCTTTGCCCAGCTTTCCGACGAAGCCAGCCAGCTTGGCAAACAGACCCATTTTCCCAGCCGCCACGGCCGCACCGCCAGCGACCAGGGCCGTGAGACCATACTTGGCCACTTTATCCCCCGGCTGGTATTCGGCATAACTGTTGCCGGTGAGGTATTGATAACCGGAGATGATGCTCTGGTATTGGGGCAGGAGAGTGGTCATTTCATCAGGCGTACAGACGAGGTCAACCTTCATCACTCCACTGCGGCCCAAGAGTCGGGTACTGTAGTTGATGGATTCGCCATTGGCCGAGCCTACGCGCACGGCCCATTCCAGGTTTTTAGTCTGGTCATTAAACCGGGGTGCCACGGCCCAGCCGAGCAGCTTCAGTTCCCCAAGCCCCATCTCCCGACGGCGCTCATTGCCGATTTCCTGGCCTTCTTGCAAAGAGGCCAGCATGGCATCCGCATCAAGCTTGTCTTTCTCGTCGTCTTTGACGTAGCCAGAGTCTTCAAACTCAAAAATGACCCAAGGACCTTCGCCCTCAGTCGTCAGCATACCGAGCTCGCTCTCACCAGTGAGGTTGCCATAAAGCTCCAGGAGAGAGCGGGTGCCGTTGCCGTCGGTGAAGCGCCAGCCTTGAGGAATATTCACCTGGGCAATGCTGCCCAGAGTGCCAGTGCCCTGGCGGGTCCAGCCAAAGGATTCAATTTTGTCCATGAAGGCCTTCTGCCGCGCTGCGCGCTCCTCTGGCGTAGGCGGGGCCTCTGCCGGAACTTCTTGGGCAGGACAAAAGGAGACAACCAGGCCCATCAGGAGACCTGCCAATGTGAGTGTGCGTAGGTTTGACATAAGATCTCCTTGGAATGGATTTGCGGGCAGATTAACGGAGCACCGAAAGCCGTCGTCAAGTAAAGCATCCAAGCGATTTGCAAAGTGGTGAGGATCTATCCTTAAAAAAGGGCGACTTGCTGGGGCGTCAGTTCACGCCATTGTCCGGGCAGCAAATCTGCGGGCAAGTGAAGCCCGCCGATGCTCTCCCGGTGCAGGGCAGTGACGCGATTTTGCACGCGGTGAAACATGCGCTTCACCTGGTGATAACGGCCTTCATGGAGAGTCAGGCGGGCACGCCGTGGGGCCAGTATTTCCAAAGCAGCGGGCAGGGTGGTCAGGTCTTCCGTATGGAAATAAAAGCCTGCGGCAAAGGCGGAGACGGCTTCGGGCACAATGTCTTCCGCTGTCTCCACCAGATACACCTTGGGCACCAGCTCCAGGGGCTCGGTCACGCGTTTGGACCAGCGGCCGTCGTTGGTCAGGAGGACCAGGCCGGAGGTGTTGCGATCCAGACGCCCGGCGATGTGCAAAGTGTGTTTATCGGGGTCATCCAGCAGGTCGATGACGGTGGGGTGCACGGGATCCGTGGTGGCGCTGAGGATGCCGACGGGTTTGTGCAGCATAAGATAAAGAACCCGCTGGGATTGCTGGAGGACTTCCTCATCCAGCTCAATGCGGGTAAAGCGGCCGACTTCCTCCTGGTTATTCGTGCAGATGACGCCATCTACCCGGATGCGCCGGGCGGCAATCAGCCGATGGGCGGCAGTGCGGCCCATGGAGGATTGTTTGGCCAAAAAGCGGTCCAGTTTCATGCAGGCTCTTCATCGCACGAAGGCATGAGGACGTCCAGAAAAGGGGTGGCAACCCGCGCGTGAGTCCGAGGAAAATCTTTGAGGGCCTGATTGGCTGACGTAGTACACAGCGTGTGACTGCATCCACCTCCCCAGAACCGGACATCCCCGGCGGCTATGACCGCGAAGTGGTGGCCCGTGTGTGGGGCCTGGCCCAGGTCATTCCAGGCAATGACCCGGAGGTGTGGCGTAAAGATGAATTCGGCGCATGGATCCACCGCCATGACTATCGGCATCGGCACAGTGAATTTGGCTGGGAAATCGCCGACTATGGGTATCGACGCCAAGTCGGCGGGCTGGCTTCCCTGCGGCCCATGCAATGGCAAAACCACGTGGACTTCATGGTGGCGGCGAGGCGGCCCGCCGTGATGACGGCAGACGGCCTGCGCAATGCGAGGCAGCTTGTATAAAAGAATTTCTGGCGAGTTCGGTTATAGCCAGCCAGTCTGATTCAGCCTGCCGGTCAGCTCCATCTGACGCTCGAGCTGGGCTGCGTACAGGGCTGCATTCTCCGAATTCGGTTTGCAACGGGTGGATTCATCCAGCGTCACAAGCCTGGCGCAGAGGCTGTCATAACTGACGGTTTCACCTTTTTCGTTAGCCTGGGCATAGGCGGCCTGGATGGCAGCGCCCAGAGCAGCCCCCTCACTGGTATCAAGGGTGACGACTTCCGCATTGAAACAATCGGCGGCGATCTGACGCCAGACACTGCTTTTGCTGCCGCCACCCGTGAGGCGGATTTCCGTGGGGTTCATGCCCAGGTCACGGAAGCGCTTGAGACCATAAGCGAGGCCCAGCGTGGCTCCTTCCACCGCTGCACGGGCGATGTTTTGCGGCGTCATATTACCGGGCCGCAGACCATGGATCACGCCACTGCCGTTAGGAAGATTGGGTGTGCGCTCGCCATTCAGGTACGGCAGGAACATGACTCCCTCCGCCCCAGCAGGTGCAGCCTTCACGGCTTCTTCGAGCTGCTGAAGATCCCATCCCTGCATCAAGCGTACCTGCTCTGTCACAACGGTGACATTCATGGTGCAGACGAGGGGCAGCCACTGGTCTGTACTATCACAAAAAGCAGCCACCTCACCCTGGCCATCCACCACAGGATGGGAGGCGACTCCGTAAAGTGTGCCACTGGTACCGAAGCTGGCGGTGATGACGCCGGGCTTGATGTTTCCTGTGCCAATGGCTCCCATCATATTATCCCCGCCGCCGGCGCTGATGATGACGTTTTCACTGAGGCCCCAGGCCTGGGCAAGCTGTGGACGCAAACGACCATGGACACTCCGGCTGGACCCCAGCTCCGGCAACATGGAGCGGACACGAGGGTCGATGTAATCGCAGAGTTCATAGCTCCATTCGCGGCTGTTCACATTCAGGATGCCCATGCCGGAGGCATCTCCGTATTCCATGCGCTTCACACCGCTGAGCCAGAAATTGATGTAATCGTGGGGCAGCAGGATGGAGGTCGTTTTAGCAAAATTCTCCGGCTCATTCTGCTTCATCCAGAGCAGCTTTGGGATGGTGTAGCCGGGCAGCATGGCATTGCCTGCGAGGGCGATGAGGCCGGGCTGGCCACCGAATTCATGGGCCAACTCCTCACACTGGGCCTGGGTGGAAGTATCGCACCACAGCTTGGCCGGGCGCACGGGCTTATCATCCGCATCGAGGGCCACCAGACCATGCTGCTGACCGCTGACGCCGATGCCTGCGATTTTGGCGCTGTCCGCACCGAGTTTCTCCAGGCACTGTTTTACACAACTGTCCACGGCATCCAGCCAGTCCTGCGGATGCTGCTCAAGGTGCCCGGCAGGCAAGCCATCGATCAAATCATAAGCGCTGTGACCGGAGGCAACAATCTTGCCGCTGTCCAGATCCAGAACGATGGCCTTCGTGCTCTGGGTGCCGCTGTCAATGCCGAGGAAATACATGGTGGTGGGTGGGTGCAAAAGCGCCGCCATCATTGGCAGGCGGACGGTATCACGGCAATGGCAAAAAATGAATCCCGGCAGAAGGATAAAGTCAGAGCCTAGTCACAGCTAAGGCGGGACCGGGGTCATTCTATGCAATCGCCCTGTTGCCTTGGGGGTTCGTCTGCGACACAATGCGGGACACTGATTTAAATCATGGTCACCAAACTCCTTCACACCCGCTATCGCGTGAACGATCTGGACAAGACCGTGACGTTTTACAAAGACGTCCTCGGCCTGCAAGAGATCAAACGCCACAAATCCCCACGCGGCTCTGAACTGGTCTTCCTGAAGACCCCGAACAGCGATGAGCTCATCGAAATCTGCTCCTTCCCGGCCAGCGGCCCAGTCACCCTGGGGCCGGATGTCACCCACCTGGCCTTCGAGGTGGATGACCTGGAATCCTTCGCCAAGCATGCCGCGGAAAAAGGTTATCCGTTTTCAGATGGTCCTACGGAAAGCTCCAGCGGCACGTTTGCCTTCATCGATGCTCCCGAGGGCTATGAAATAGAACTGATCCAATACCGGAAGTAGGCACAAAAGGAGCCGCCGGTAACGTTGATACTCAATAGATAACTTATTATGGACTTCGACTGGATTGGCGTTGCCTTTGATCTCACCAAGCTGCCTCCCAAGGATATTGAGGAGTCGTTTGAAGATCCGTTTTCCCTGAAGCTGCTGCCGGATGATAATGGCGACGGCACTAGCGCCCGCTATTACAACCTGGGCAAGGCCCTGAGCGGGCGTGCTGTTTTCGGGGTTTTTTGGACCGACGGCAAACGCTACCGAGTCATTTATGCCCGAGACATGACGCACACGGAGGCGGATTTTTTTGAGCGCAAGAAAGCGGAGGACATGTAATCATGGAACCATCACGACGCAAAAACGAAACCACGCAGATCCCCCGGTTCAGTGATGAACTGCCGGCGATCCTGGCCTGGAAAGAAGTCCCTTCCTTCGATAGCCCGGAGGCAGAAGGAAAGTTTTGGGAAAAACATCAGGTGGACCCGCGGCTGATGCAGATGTCCATCCACCGCTCAGACGTCCGTGAATCCACCACCATCACGTTGAGATTCGATCCACGGATGCTCAGCCGGATCAAGCGGATCGCCCGGCGGCGGTATTTAAACTACCAGAGCATGATCAAGCAGTGGCTCAGCGAGCGTATGGAGCAGGAAATGAGGGACTGACTTCTGGATTGAGCACAGGCTCACGTAGGGCTACTTCACCGCATGGTTTTCGCCATTCAAAACTTCTTTTCCCGGCTGGCCGGTCACCGCTGGTTTTGGTGGGCATGTGCAGCCATCTGGGGCATTGTACTTTTCACCTTGTCCTCCCGGAGTACTCTGCCTCCTGGACCACAAATTCCGTATCAGGACAAGGTCATACACTTTCTCTACTTCAGCGGTGGAGGGTTCTGTTGTGCACTGGCTCTTTTCAGCCATGCCGTGCCGCCAAAACCAGGCTGGGTATGGTGGCTGACGGGCATCCTTTTTGGAATGATCGTCGGCGCATTGGATGAATACCACCAGACCTTCACCCCGGGCCGCAGCGGCAATGATGCAGGTGACTGGCTGGCCGACCTGACCGGTGCAGGAACGGGGGCCTGGATCGCCTGGATCTTGCTCAAGTGGGTCAGACGGCAGGTGCCGTCGAATCCTGCGTAAACCGGGCCGAGGCGATCACCAGCGGAGTCCAAAACAGCAAGGGCTCATAACGGGCGATGGAAATGAGTGCCCAGACGCTGTCACCATCGAAACATAGTCCCGCCAACCCATAACCGCTGAGCATGAGCCAGACAGGCTCGCCACGCCGGGCCAGACGATAGCTCCTCTGGAGTGCCCACCCTACCAGACCGGCCAGTCCCAAAATCCCAGGCAGCCCACCATGCACAAAGGTATCCCAAAAGACACCATGCAGGTGCTCCGGATACCAGTGCAGGGAGCAGGACCAGCAATCATCATCCGCCCACATGCCTTTTCCCAGTAGCCAGTCCTGCCAGGTGCTCATGCAGCCAATGGCCGCACTGTAGATGAGGAAACGCCCGTTGTCTGACCGCTGCATCGCCGTCTGCATCGGGTTGGATGAAACCACGGTGTCACCAAATTTTCCCACAGCGATCGTCTCGTTTGGAATACCGAGGCGCTTGGAAGCATCCTTGGCCGCCAGATGAGAAAGCAGCGGGGCTGAGACCTGGAATAGCACCAGCGTGCCCACCACCAGGGCGACTGGTTTCCATGAACGCCGCCAGCCTACCGCCAGCAGCAGGACGGCATGCCCGCAGACGAGCGCCATCAAGGCTCCACGGCTCAGGGTCAGGATCGTCGCCAAGTAAAGAATCACCAAGGCCACCAGCCAACGGCGACGATTGCGGGTACCTGTGGAGGCATTCCATCCTGCCGCAGCCCAGCACGCCGCGAAGCCAAACGTCAGGCCTGAATTGACTGAATTCCATCCGCCATAAACAAACCAGTTTCGCAACCGCGACCCGAAAACACCTTCAGGATGCAGGCCATAGAAAATGATCAGACTCACTCCCGCTGCAACGGTGGCCATTGCCACAATAGGCTTGCCCAGAGCGAAGATCACCTGTGGTCGGCGGGCGGTCTGCCAGAGAGTCAGCAAAAAACCCATGAGCAAAAGGCCATTGCCCCAGCCCAGCCAAAGGGCGGAAAGGGTGGCACCGGGAGATTCAAAAATGGAGCTCCGCACCAGCATCAGGCTCCACAAAACGGCCACGCCTTGCATCCAACGGTCCTTTTTCAATGCCTCGGCCAAGTCCTCATGACCCCCGGCCATCAGCCATAAAACAGCCAGGATGAGTCCCCAGGCCAGTTGCAGCCATTGATTGTGCAGTACAAAATAACCGCCTAAGAAACCCGCCATATTTGCCAGCAGCAGGGTCCTCTTCAGAAGAAAGGCCCCATCATCCGCAAGCGCGGCAGGCGAATCAGTCAGCCGCCATGTCGTAGCACCGACGGCGGAAGATGGCGGACGTTGAGGCATCAAAACGATTTCTAACTTACTCCTTTTCTTCACTTAGCCAAGGTCTTCCTGCAATCCCTGCCTCGGCGCTTGCCTGACACACCCACCGCTGCTTTAAATCCCTTAGTTTCTGTAAAAATACTTTACGAGGGGGCAAAAATGCTCCAACTGTTCGCCAGAACATCTAATTTAATACCTGATTATGGCCAAGTCTCCTGCAAAAGAATCCTCCGCCGAGCCGACCAACAAGATCGCCGAAGCACGCGCCCGCAATCTCGACATCGCTCTTCAGCAGATCCACAAGGACTTTGGTGAGGGTTCCATCCTGCGCATGGCGGGCAATGAAAAGGTGGATGTGGCCGTCATCCCTACAGGCAATATTTTGATCGACCAAGCACTGGGCGTGGGCGGTTTTGCCCGTGGGCGTGTGGTGGAAGTTTATGGGCCGGAATCCTCCGGTAAAACGACTCTGACCCTGACCGTCATTGCCCAAGCCCAGAAGGCCGGCGGCATCGCCGCCTTCATTGACGTGGAGCATGCGCTGGACCCCAACTATGCCCGCCGCCTGGGTGTGAAGATGGATGAGCTGCTGGTCTCCCAGCCTAGCTCAGGTGAAGAGGCGCTACGCATCTGCGAAACGCTGGTCCGCTCCAACGCTCTGGACGTCATCGTCATTGACTCCGTGGCCGCTCTGGTGACCCGTCAGGAACTGGAAGGTGACATCGGTGATTCCACCGTGGGTGCCCAGGCCCGGCTGATGAGCGCTGCCCTGAGAAAGCTCACCGCCATCATTTCGAAAGCCCGCACCTGCTGCATCTTTACTAACCAGATCCGTGAAAAAATCGGCGTCATGTTCGGCAATCCGGAGACGACTCCTGGGGGTAAGGCGCTCAAGTTCTATTCCAGTGTGCGCGTGGACATCCGCCGCATCGGTGCCATCAAAAGCAGCGATGGCACGGTGACCGGCAACCGCACAAAGGTGAAGATCGTCAAAAACAAGCTGGCACCTCCTTATACGGAGGCTGAATTCGACATCATGTACAATGAAGGCATCTCCAATGTCGGGTCCATGCTGGATCTGGCCATGGAGCATGACATCCTGCAGAAGCGTGGTTCCTGGATCAGCTATAAAGGCACGCAACTGGCCCAAGGTCGCGATGCGGCCAAAGAGGCGCTCAAAACAGATACCAAACTCTACGAAGAGATCGAGCAAGCCGTCAAAGCGAAGCTGGCCGAGAAGGGAATCTCTACCGGTGGTGGTGGCAGCCCTGCCGCCGCCGCTGCGGAAAAAGCTGAATAAAGATGGCTCATCTTGCCGGCCCTGTCCCCAATTTAAAAGGGGATGAGGGCTGGTGCTAAAGTTTTGGCAGGCGGGTGGAAAGCTGGACCAGTGCCTGGCGCAATTGGGCGAACTGAACAGGCTTGGTCAGGTGAACGACGAAGCCGGATTCGTGCGCTTGTTTGATGTCTTCCTCCATTCCATAACCCGTCAATGCAATGCCATGCAGGCCATACGATGCATGCAATGTTTTCATCAGTTCCATTCCCGTGCCATCAGGCAGGCCGACATCGCTGATGACGCCGTCAAATCGATCTAGGCTGGCTGCCTCAAGGGCTGTGGCGACACTGTCCGCCGTCGTGATGTGATGGCCCGCGCGGGCAAGCAGCCGGGCGAGGACTGTCAGCGTGGGGGCATGGTCTTCAACCAAAAGCAGACGCATCGTCATACTCTCAGTAGGAGACGGAGAAACAGGCCGGGACATCTCCCCTGCCGCACTTTCCGGGGACTCCTTAGCTTTTAAGCTGACAGGCAGTACCACCGTAAAAGCGGCACCGTGTCCAGGACCTTTACTGGCCGCAACAATGCTGCCCGCATGCAGTTCCACCAGAGATTTGGAAATCGACAATCCTAAACCCAGCCCTCCAAAGCGGTGATCATTGGCGAGCCCTGCTTGCTCAAAGGGAAGAAAGATACGACCCAGTTTATCCCTGGCAATGCCGATGCCTGTATCGCTTATCTCAACGACAATCTGGCTTCCTTCATTGCGTGTGCGAACGCTGATCTGGCCACCGGATGAAGTGAACTTGACAGCATTTTTCAAAAGGTTCCAAAAGACCTGCTGGAGCCGGGAGGGATCACACTGAAGGCGGGATAGCGGTGCTTTAAAATCTGTGTGGAGAGTCAGCTTTTTTGCCTGTGCCTCATCCCTGACGATATCCAGCGCCAGCTCAATGAGGGAGTGCACCTCCTGCTCCTGGAGCCGGAGGGCCAGTTTGCCATGGGAAATACGGGTCAGATCCAGCAGGTCATCAATGAGCCGGGCTTCCAGTGCGATATTCCGCTGGATCATGCACAGGGTGTCGCGGGTCGAAGTATCCAGGCTGGCATCTTCAGACAAGGCCTCCGCTGCCATCAGCACAGGTGTCAGTGGCGTGCGCAGCTCATGAGAGAGGGCGGCCAGGAAGTCATCCTTGGCACGATTGGCACGTTCTGCATCTGCGCGTGCCTGCCGGGCTGCTTCTTCAGCCCGGACCAGGTCATCGATATCCGTGGAGGTCCCATACCAACGGACGATGGCCCCATGTTCATCCCGCAGAGGCAGCGCCCGGCCCAGAAACCAACGATAGGCACCCGCACGATCGCGCCAGCGATAGCGGATTTCATAAGGCTCACCGGTATTCACGGAATGAGACCAGCGGTCCAGGCAAACCGGCAAATCCTCAGGGTGCAGGACATCCACCCAACTGGCATCACCTGCATTTCCCTCAGGATGGCCGGTGAATGCATACCAGCGGCGGTTAAAATATGTGACCTGTCCGTCTGGTCGCGCCAGCCACACGACCTGCGGAGTAAGATCCGCGATCTGGCGAAACCGGGCTTCACTTTCCTCCAGTTCCCGGGTCACCCGCACGCGCTCCAAAGCCTCCCAGCACCGGTTCGCCACATGGCGCACGAGGCTGACCTCGGCCTGTGTCCATTGGCGGGGAGTCTTCTGATGCACGGCCATCGCTGCTACAAAGCGGTCATCTTTACGGAGAGGCACGCAGATGACGGCACGAATCAAGGTGGCTTGATAAGCGGTGAGATCCTCCGGCGCAGGCTGATGCTTCTCAATGTCCTGCACGACATAGGTCTCGTCAGCACGCATGCAGCGCAACGCCTCAGTTCCAAACTGAGTAAAGGTAAAACGCCCGACGATGCTTGGCACCGCACGGGTATAGTCTCCTTGGATGTTCATGCTGTCCTCATCCGCTTCAATTTCGGCATAGGCACAGCGGTCAGCACGAAGATGTTCCCCCAGCAAGCGGGCGGAGGTGGCGACGATCTCCGCCGCATTGCTCAGCGGGCGTACCGCATCATCCAATCTCACGAGGAACCCCTGGCGGGCTTCAGCCAGCATTCGTTCAGTGATATCCACAAAAGCCCCCACGCTGCCACGCGGCTGCCCTTGGTCATCAAAGAGCGGCGCAGCATATTCCAGCAGGCGGATCCAGCGACCATCCGCATGCACAATGTTGAGCTCCAGGTCTCGGATTACCTTTCCTTCACGAGCGGCAGTCTGCATGGGCAATTCCTCACCGGACAGCTCCCGACCGGTGTCATCAATGATCTGGAAATTGGCTGGCCTCTCCTCCTCAGGTGCGGTCTTGGAGGCATTCCCGTCACGTTCCAAACCCAGCACCTGGGCAAAGGCGGTATTGACCCGGATCTTGCGGCACTCGCGGTCCAACGCAATCCCGATACCCACGGGCAGGACATCCAACAGTGTTTCCAGTTCCGCCACTCGGGACCGGCTTTCCAGGTTCAACCGCGCCATCTCCATCTCCGTGCCGCGTTTTTCGCTGATGTCCGTGCAGCGAATGGCCACGCGGCTGTCGCTTTTTGCGCCGACGGGAAAGGCATAGACATCAAACCAGCGGCCCATACTCTCCGCACCCTGTACAAAACGGACGGCCTTCTGGTTGCTGGCCACTCCGCCATAGACATCGAACCAATGCTGCTCCAGCTCCGGCACCAGCTCGCGGGCGGTTTTACCCACCGCATTGTGCAGCCCAGTCTGGCCTTCAAAGGCTGAATTCACATCCACAAACCGATAATCAACAGGCCGCCCATTCCCATCCCAGATTATCTCGACAATGCAAAAGCCTTCATCAATGGCATTGAACAGCGAGCGATAACGTTCCTCGCTGGCACTTAAGGCAGCCGCCGTTAGCTTTTCTTCGGTGACGTCCCGGAAGTAAACGGACAGCCCGCCGCCCTGAATGGGAAAGCCCCGCAGGACATACCAGTGCTCCCAGGGCGCATGGAAGTATTCAAAGTCCACCGCCACACCGGCAGCCACTGCATGCCGGAATTCCCGCTCCAGATTTGTCCCCAATGTTTCAGGAAATATTCTCCAGTAGCACTGGCCGAGCAATTGCTCTGGATCTCCCACATAAGGTGAAAAAATACTCCGCGCCGCTTCATTGAGAAAAGTGAAACGCCATTCGCTGTCGAATGCGCAAAAGGCATCCGTAATGCTCGCTAGAATGCGGTCCACGCGTTCTTCACCTTCACCGGGCAGAATACGCACTGAGTCAGTAAATTGGGAGGGTGACGCCATAAACGGCCATGCAAGGTTAAACCTCCATCATTTCCGGTCAAGCCTACGAGCAACAATGCCGAAGACGTTTGGAGAAAAACCTCAAATGCAAAAATGCATCGGTCCTGAAGCATCGCATGCGTTTATTTACCTATTTTTGCCGTTGTAATAAACCAGAGGCAGAGGTTCAGAAAAGGAGGCGGATTACTTGTCTTTGTCTTGAGTATCCTTGCCAGCACGCGTCCGTGATCTGACCAGATGAATACGTGGAGAAGTGCGAATATCGGCTCGCAAATGCGTCTGCATCTGGGCCAGGGCATGGTCATTCGCCTTGCGATTCTCGGAGGCCAGACAATCCCGCGGAACGATGAGATGGTAATCCCGCATGTAGGCATCGTTGGCCGTGTAAAGGACGCAAAGATTCCCGGCGAATCCCGTCAGGATGAGCGTGCTGACCTCCAAATGCTCCAGCAGAATGTCCAGGGATGTGGAGTAAAACCCCGAATGCTTGGGCTTGAGGATGAAGTAGTCTTCTTCATCCGGGAGAAGCTGCTGCACGATGGGCTCACCCGGAACACCGGCTTCAAGGCAATGGCTGACGTGAGACTTGAAGTCTGAACGCCAGCGCCCAAAATTGTCATTCACATAGATCACTGGGACACCGGCTGCACGGGCGCGTTTTTTCAACGCTGCAATGCGCTTGGCCACGGGAAGTGCAAGACGAAGCAGTGAACTGCCACCGGGAAAGTCCATGGCATTGATTACATCAATCAGAAGCACGGCCTGGGCTGCTTTATCCGGGGCGCTACCATGCAGGCTGGCATTATGTGCTGAGGCCATGGCATTAAAATTGTGTTTGAGAATGTGGGGCTTGGAGCGCTTTGGATCCGAAAAGTCCGTGCGGGCTGCAGAGCAGTAGCACCGGGCCATCGTCCTGAACCATGCGTTTCATACCATGCTATCGCTCCACTTAAACCGCCTGGATGTGGCATGCCCGCAGGCATCAAAGAAAGCAGGCTGTTGCGCCGACGGGACACGATGAAGAGGCAGAGTGAAAACCCTGACCTATGAGCCATCTGATCCAGCTTTTGCTGCCCCTTTATGCGAACGACCAGAAGCCTTTTCCTGAAGAGTTCCATGCCCGTGTCGGAGCGGAGCTGACGGAAAAATTCGGCGGGCTTACTGCCTATACCCGTTCACCGGCAGAAGGCCGCTGGAATGATCTAGGGCAGGATGTCCGGGATGAAATCATCATTTATGAAGTGATGACCTCCTCCCTGGATGAACCCTGGTGGGGCCGCTACCGGCGGACGCTCGAAGCGCGTTTTCACCAGGACGAAGTCATCATCCGCGCTCTGCCCATGCAAAGGCTCTGAGGTGCACAAAGGGACTGGGCAAGATTATTTCGTCCTGGCAGTCGGATCCCAGCCACCACCCAAGGCTTTAAAAACAGCGATGAGATTGGTGGCTGTGCGCGTCTGGCTCTCCGCCAGAGAAACTTCCGCCTGCAGCTTCACGCGCTCAGCATCCAGCACTTCCAGGAACCCGGCCGCACCCTGGTCAAAGCGTTGACGAGCCAGTGAGGCAGCCTTAGCGCTGCTTTGCACCGCGTCGGCCAAGTGGTTCCGGCGGTTCTGCTCACGACCATAATCCGTGATGGAGTTTTCTACATCTTCCAGAGCCAGCAACACGGTCTGCTGATAAGTAGCCAGGCGGGCCTCTGTACGGGCACCGGCCGCTTTTACGAGTTGCAGACGACGGGGGCTGTCAAGAAAGGCCCAACTGATGCTGGGACCAAAGGAAAAATTGTCCGCACCATTTTGGCCTAAACCCGTAAAGCTGCCAGCAGTGAGTCCTGCGCTGCCATTGGCTGTGATGCGGGGGAAAAGATCTGCCGTGGCCACCCCAATGCGGGCAGTGGCTGCGGCAAGCTGGCGCTCAGCTGCACGAATGTCTGGACGACGACGCAGAAGCGCAGCCGGGTCTCCCAGGCGGATGGAAGGAAGACGGGAAGGCAGCGGCGCCAGTGTCAAGCGTCCGCGAAGCGCGTCTGGCGGCTGGCCACTGAGCACCCCCAGCCTGTGGAAAGCCTTGTCAACCGCACCCTCCAAAGGAGGAATGGTAGCCAAAGTAGTGCTGAGCTGAGCCTTGGCGCGGGAAGTATCCAGATCGGTACCGCGTCCGCCTTCCAGCAATTTGTTGGTCAGATCCACCGTCGCGCGCTGGTTTTCCGCATTGCGACGGGCCACCGAAAGCTGGTTTTGCAAACCGCGCAGCTCCAGATAAGTACGAGCCGTCTCCGCCGTGATGGAGACAAGAAGGTCATCCCGCCCGGCTTCTGCGGCACCGAGATCTGCCGAGGCAGCCTCCACATTTCGGCGCACCCGGCCAAAAAGATCCAGCTCCCAAGTCGCATCAAAACCCGTGCTATACGTTTCCACATCTCTTGGGAAAGCCGCCGGAAGATTGAAGCCGGAGGAGCGGCTGTTGGTATAGTCGCCACCAGCGGTCACGACCGGTAAAAAGTCAAAACTGGCAAAATTACGCTCCGCCCGGGCTGCTTTGATGTTGGCGATGGCTGCCTTGACGTCCTGGTTTCCCGCGATGGTCTGGGCGATAAGTTCATTCAGTTTCGGATCTCCGAAACGCTGCCACCAGGCCTGCAAAGCCGCCTCATTGGGAGCAGCAGCCAAGGTGCCTGAGGCCTTGGAGCGGAAACCTGACTGAGGGCTGCCTTCAGGTGCAACGTAGTTTGGGCCTACGGCACAGGAGGCCAGGAAAAGTGCCGAAAGGAGGCTAAGGCGATGCATGGGCTAAGAAGACGAAGTTCGGGAAAGTACAGCAGGATGCTTGGAAGGCGCTGCTTACCATGCCTCACAATACGCCAGTGCCAAGCATTGGGTTGTGCTCAAGAGCGATGCCCCTCAGGGCACTCTAAAGCATCTTCATCCTGATTAGCTGCTCACTCCCTGGCCTTCAACCGGCGGATCTGCAAAGTCACCCCGATGATGAAGAGGACGAAAAGCACCCCGGTGGCGGCCTGAAGCTCTGGGCCATTTCGGTCGGTAATTAACGGTGAGCCCAAGGGAAAACGGGTGGACGTCTCCGTGATGGTGGGAATCCAGTGGAAAAAGAACGTGGCGGAATAACTGACCGTGGCCACGACACGAGAACGGACGCCAAACAGAGACCTGTTCTCCGCAGCCCAGGCCAGCCACAGCACCAGTAAGGTGATGATGCCAAGGACATGCGGAGCGCCGAAACCCCCATGCTGGAAGATGCCAAATCCCGTCAGGCAGGTGAGCACTGTCGTGATGACATAGAGCTTTCCCACCCCGTTATTCCAAGTGATGCCGCGATCCCTGATCAGGGCAATGAAGCCGGCGATGAGAGCCACGACACCGATGGCTGTATGAATGACTCCAAGATTGGTTAGGCCGAACATGGATGTGCTCCTCTTTTTGACAGGTTTGTGATTTGAATATAGCCGACTTAACGAAGCCCGCCGGTAACGTAGAGCGTCTCTCCCGTGATCCATCGGGAATCCGGGGAGGCGAGAAACACCACGGCCGGAGCGATGTCGTCCGGCTGGCCAATACGCCCGAGCGGCGTGACGGCCGCAAACGCTTGAAAAGGCTCCACCATGCCTGCGGAGTGCGTGCCTTCCGTTTCAATGGGCCCTGGATTGACCGAATTGATCCGAATCTTCTTCGCGCCCAGTTCTTTGGCAAAGGTGCGGGAGAGATTGTCCACCGCCGCCTTGGTCGCATTATACACGGCTGTTCCCGCAGGTGAAAGGGTGCTGACAATGGAGCTGGTATTGACAATACTTCCCCCTTCAGGGCCGAAGTATTTCAGCGCTTCCTGCGTCGTGAGGATGAGGCCGAGGACATTTAGATTGAACTGCCGGTGAAAATTTGCCTCAGTGATCTGGCCCAGCGCTTCCCCCTCATAGATGCCAGCGTTGTTCACCAGAATATCGAGTGTACCAAAGGCCGCTTGAGTCTCTGCAAACAACCGTTCGATGTCGGCTTTCTTCGCCACATCCCCCTGCACGGCGACGGCTTTTCCACCTGCGCTTTCAATCTCAGCCACCACCTTGTCCGCCCCCGTTTTGCTGGAGGCATAATTGACCACAACGGCAGCGCCTTCAGCAGCGAGATGTCTGGCGATGGAGGCACCGATACCCTTGGAGGCTCCGGTGACGACGGCAACTTTTCCTGAGAGTTTTTTCACAATGTTTTTAGTTAGGTAGTGCAGAGATCAAGATTGCAGAAAGGCCAACAGGTCTTCATTCAGCTGGTCCTTGCTGGTATCTCCCAGGCTATGGGAGCCGCCGGGATAAATCTTCAGAACAGCCCCAGGCACCAGCGTGGAAGAAATCATGGCTGATGCGCCGATGGGCACGATTTGGTCATCGTCCCCATGCACAATGAGGGTGGGTACATCGAACTTCTTCAGATCCTCGGTGAAGTCCGTCTCAGAGAAGGCCTTGATGCAGTCATAAGTGTTCTTGGCCCCTGCCATCACACCCTGCATCCAGAAGGAATCAATCATACCCTGGGAGACCTTGGCACCTGGGCGGTTGAAGCCAAAGAAAGGTCCGCTGGCGAGATCCTTGTAGAGCTGGGACCGGTCCGCCAGATGGGCCGCACGCAAGCCGTCAAAAAACTCCTGCGGCAGCCCCCCTGGGTTGGCTTCCGTCTTCACCATGACTGGAGGCACTGCGCCGACGAGCACTGCCTTGGCCACCCGTGCCGTGCCATGACGGCCGATGTAACGCGTCACCTCTCCACCACCGGTTGAATGACCGATGAGGGTCGCACCCTGGATATCCAGCGTGTCCAAAAGCGCCGCCAGATCATCGGCATAAGTGTCCATCTCATTGCCATGCCAGGGCTGGCTGGAACGGCCATGACCACGGCGGTCATGGGCGATGCAACGGTAACCGTGTGATGCCAGAAAAAGCATCTGCGATTCCCAGGCATCGGAGCTCAACGGCCAGCCGTGGCTGAAAACGACGACCGGGCCTGAACCCCAGTCTTTGTAATAAATCTGTGTGCCGTCTGGAGTGGTGATGGTGCTCATGGAATCAAATGTTTACTGGTATTTATTGGTGACGAAGAAGTCTCCGCAGCGGGGATGCGGCACACCCTCCCCCTTCTTTTCCTTATTGCTGTGCCTTACCTTCATGCCACGAGCATGCGTGTCTGCCTTGCTGCCTGCAATTGGTCAGGAGGCTGAAAATTTACTGCTCCAAAAAGAGGATGCCCTCCTCCTCCTTTCGGATGAGATGCCTGCATCCATGCGGGGAAGATCAGAGTTTTACCAATCCGCGCTGGCTTGCCGCCGCCATGGCTTCGGTCCTGCTCAGGACATTGAGCTTGGTGAAAATGCTCCGCAGGTGTGATTTCACGGTCGTCTCACTGATGAACAGGCTGCCACCGATTTCCTTGTTGCTGAGTCCACGAGCCAGGAGTGTCAGGACGTCTCGCTCGCGCGTGGTCAAAGGAATGCTGGAGAGACCCGCAGCCAGCTTCGTCACCAGCTCGGGTGCCAGGGAGGTCTGGCCTGTATGCACTTTGCGGATGCAGGACAGCAGTTCTTCTCGCGGGGCGTCTTTCAGCAGGTATCCCCGGGCACCCGCTTTGATGGCCTTGGAAATGTCCGTATCTGAATCAAAGGTGGTTAGGATGATGATGCGCGCACCCATATCCTGACGGCAGATTTCCTCAATCGCGCTCACTCCGTCCAGCAGGGGCATACGCAGATCCAGTAGGGCCACATCTGGACGGTGCTGCCTCCACAGGTCCACCGCCTCGCGCCCATTCACAGCGCCGGCCACCACGCTCATGTCCGGCTGTCGTCCGATGATGGCCACCAGCCCTTCCAGCACGGTCACATGATCATCCGCGACCAGGATGCGGATAGGTTCCGAGCCATCATCAGCCAGGCTTTTTGAAAAAGGTTTATTCATAGCAGGGAAGATGACGCGCTGCTCAAGGGAAGAGAAATCAGATGAACTGTTCCATGTCCAGGGCGGCTGATCAAGGCCAGCTCTCCACCCATAGCCTCCACTCGCTCACGGATGCCCAGCAGCCCGAATCCGTCGCTCTTGGCAGCAGGGTCAAAACCGCTGCCATCATCACTTAGTTCCAAGGTGACACGCTGTGGGGTGAAGCTCAGCCGGATGATGAATTCGCCCGCCTGAGCATGGCGGACCGCATTAGTTAGCGCCTCCTGGCTAATGCGCAGCAGATTGCCCTCACACTCGGCGGGCAGCGGTCTCGGATTCCCCTCCAGGACAAAGCTCACCCGCATCGGCGTGCCAAACGTCATCTTCTGGCTCAGGGCTTCCAGGGCCTCCGGCAAGCTGCGCTCTTCCAGCGCCTGGGGTCGAAGTGCCTGCACGGATCTTCGCGCCTCCTTCAAGCTCTCGCGGGCCAGTTCTCGGGCGCGCTGGATGTGATGGTCCACGTTGTCATACAGGCCCTTGGACTTGGCATCCTCTGCCGCCTCCAATTGTACAATCACACCGGTGAATCCCTGTGCCAGGGTGTCATGGATGTCCCGCGCCATCCGGTTCCGCTCAGCCACCACGGCTGTTTCCCGGCTCTGTCTGGAAAGGCGCATCCAGTACACCGCCAGCATGACGTGGTGCGTCAGTGCACGGGTGAGTTCCACTTCCTCCCGCCGGAAAGTGCGCCGCTGCTGGAAGCGAATGCTCACCAGCCCGGTCACCTTCCCTGCCAGGAGCAGCGGTACGCATAGTGTGGTGATGATCCCTAGCTCAGCCAGCCGCTTGATGCTCGCTCCCACCTGCGGATCAGAAATTTGGTCCCCGTACCAGTGGTGAGCATCCGTGTTCTGCCCGTCCTCCAGCCGTACCATGGGTGGATCCGCGTCCAGCATCCCCACGACGCAATGTTTTCCTTCACGGAAAAATTCTGTCCAGACGGGATGGTCTCGGGGTTCGTTTGCGGCCTTGGATCGCGGCGGCTCAAGCTTGGCTGGCAACTGGATCCGGGAATCCTCAAAGTTAGCCACCAGTTCCACCTGCCCCACTGTAGGATTCATCTCCCAGACGCTGACACTGTGCGCTTCCATCTCCTCCGTGAGGGTGCCCAGCACATGCGCCAAAAAATGGTCCGGCTCGGATTCCTGGGACAGTGCATCTAGCGTTTTCTTCAGCGCATTGAGCTGGCCACGGGCCAGGTGCTCGGAAGCGCGCAGGGCTTCATCCGCCAACTTTCGCGCCGTGATGTCCATGAAGTTGCCGATCCACTCCACCCGTTGTCCTTGCTCATTTTCTACGGCCGCACCATCCACCTGGAGATGCTTGATTTTCCCGGAGGGCAGCCGCAGTCGGCATTCAAAACGGTAGTCTGTCTCGTGCCCCGATAACATCTGGAAAAAAAGCCCCACATCCTCAGGATGAATCAAATCGCGCGTCAACTCCCCTGTCGGAGTCACGGACCGATCCACCTCGCAGATGCGATAGGTCTCGTCCGACCAAACCATCTCTTGAGTGCTGACATTCCAGCAAAAGCTACCCGTGGAGCTCAGGCTCTGTGCCCTAGCCAGATAGGCCTCGCTCCGCTTCAGCTTTTCCTGTTCCTGACTGCGCTCAATGGCCACCGCCGCCAGATGGCTCATCTGACCGATCATCCGCTCCTGCTGCGCACTGGGCAGTGATGGAATGCGGGAATAAAGTGCAAAAGTGCCTAGCACTTGGCCACTGGATGAAAACACAGGCGTGGTCCAGCAGGCGCGCAATCCGTGCTTCACTGCCAGCTCCCGGAAAAAGACACTTGGCTCATCTTCCAGCACATCCGCAATGATGACCGGTTTCATCAACGAAGCCGCCCGTGCACAAGGTCCTGCCTCATAGGAATCCAGCAGTCCCTTTAACTCACCCGTATAGCTCGAAGGCAGGCTGGGGGCCGCCCCCAGAGTCAGGCGCACACCCTTTTCATCCAGCAGCAGGATGGAGCATATAATCTCTTCTGATATTTCCTCCACCACGTGGCAAAGCGTTTCCATGAGCACCGGCACCGGCTCCCAGCGTGAGATCATTTCCAGAATGCGCTTCTCCCCAGCCAGCAAGGCTTCCGCCCATTTGCGGTCCTGGATATCGGTATTCGTTCCATACCACTTGATCAGCTTTCCAGCCTCGTCATACAGCGGCACCGCCCGAAAGAGAAACCAGCGGTTGACGCCGTCGGCCCCACGTAAACGCGCCTCTGTTTCACCTGGTGCACCGGAAGCCAGTACTCCTTTCCAATACTCCATCAGGCCCGCCAGATCCTCCGGCGGAATGGCCGCCTGCCAGCCCCATCCGCAAGCCTCCGCCAGCGTCATCCCTGTGTAATCACGCCATCGTTGGTTGAGAAAATCAATGTGTCCATCTGGCTGTGCGCTCCACACCAGCCCGGGGATGGTATCAATGGCGAGCTGAAAAGGCTCTTTTAATTCTGGGTTACCCTCTGTTCTTTCCAGCTTCGAACCATCGCCGGGAAGATCGTCTTTTCGCATTGAATCAGATTTCACTAAACTCAGAGAATCCCAGGAAGCTGGCGGGATCAATGCCGATTGTTCGGTCCAATCGCAGTTAATGCACCTGCGCATCAACCATGGCCTGCCTCATGCTTCATGACGGCATTGCCGCTTGAATCTCCCGGCACTCACCCCAACCATGCCAGACATGCGTAAAACCAAGATCCTTTGCACCCTCGGGCCTGCCACCGAGTCCGCCGAAGTCATCACCTGTCTCATGGACAAAGGTGCTGACATTTTCCGCCTCAACATGAGCCATGCCTCCCATGACTGGGTGCGCATGGTCTATGGCCGCATCCGTGACGCCGCAGCCAAGGGCTCCAAAGAAATCGCAGTGCTTATGGACCTCACTGGCCCCAGCATCCGCACCGGGGATGTGGAGCAGCCCTGGCAGCTTCAAGTAGGTGACTGGGTCGAATTTCGCTGCAAGCCCGATGTTGCCGCCACAGTGCCGCTTTCCGTCACCGTCAACTATCCTGAACTGGGTAAGGATCTCAAGATCGGAGACATCATCATGGTGGACGGCGGCATGATCCAGATCAAGGCCACTGAGATCACCGAGAAGCGTGTCATCGGTACCGTCCTAACCAAAGGCGAGATGAAATCCCGCCGTCATATCAACCTGCCCGGCGTACCCGTGCGCCTGCCGCCGCTCACCCAAAAAGACTACGCAGATCTCGACCTCGGCTGTGAACTGGGTGCAGATTACTTTGCCCTCAGCTTTGCACGCGAGCCTGCCCACATCCAGCATCTGCAGCTCCTCCTGGAGCAAAAGGGCAGCAAGGCACGCGTCATCGCCAAGATCGAAAACCAGCAGGCGTTGCAAAACATCGACACCCTCGTCGAGGCCAGCGGTGGCATCATGGTCGCCCGGGGAGATCTCGGCAGCGAGTGCCCCATCGAGGACCTGCCACTCATTCAGCGCCAGATCGTCGAGCGTTGCTCCTACCATGGCCGCAAGGTCATCGTCGCTACCCAGATGCTGGAAAGCATGATCGAAAATCCCGTGCCCACACGCGCCGAGGTAACGGATATTTTCAACGCCGTCATTGAGCAGGTGGACTGCGTGATGCTCAGCGGTGAAACCAGCGTCGGCCGTTATCCTGACAAATGCGTGGAGGTGCTGGACACCGTCATCCGCCGTATTGAGCAGAAGTATCCCTCCGGCCGCTTCGCCAGTGATGCCCCGCTGAAGACCAACAAGCACAAGACCGTCAAAGCAGCCATTCTTCTGGCCAACAGCATCCCCAACGCCAAGCTGCTCGTCTTCACCCTGCGTGGCGTCATGGCCCATCTGCTGGCCCATCAGCGCCCAGAATACGCTTCCATTTACGCCTTCACTCCGCACCTGCACGTCAGCCGTACCCTCGTCAGCGCACGCGGCGTGCAGCCCTTCGTTTTGCCGTTTGAAGAGGGCAATCCTGAAAAGGCCATCCGCGATGCCATCGAGATGCTGCGTAAAAACGGTCACATTAAAAGCGGCGATCCTCTCGTCATCCTCAGCGATGCTCTCTACGATGGCATCAACGTGGATGCCATCCTCCTCCGGGACGCCTGATAACAGGGAAAACAGGAGCATGAGGGGCGTATCCTGCGCCCATCATGCTTTCCCAATACACCGATGGGGCTTCTTAGCCCTAACACTCTTGATACCGACCAACCCATTGGCTCGACAATCCGGCTCGTGGGCATTCACGCCTTAGCGCTACGCCTGCGTCTTCATCCACTGCTGCAACTCTGCTTCTGTTCCAAGATCCAGAAGATCTTCTGAAAGCTGCTCCAACTGGCTATAGCTTAGCGATTCAATCCCAGTAACCGTCTCATTTAAAAGAATACCCCATTTCTTCCGGGCCTGCCGTAAACACGTCTTCAACACGCCCTGGCCATAACCCTCCTCACGGCCTTCTTCACGGCCTTGGGCAATCAGTTTTTGTGCGATGGACATGGTTTGTGTTCGCAACGTGCGGTTACTCTCCATTCTACGGGCGATCTCTTCCAGGTCAAGGCTACTGTCCACGTTGAAGGCATAGACCAAACTCGTCCGCAGCAACGAATCTGCGATCTGGCTCACAAACTCCTGCGCCAGCCAGTCGAAAAAATCCAGCAACCGCTTCTGGCGTGCAAGCTTCATGAGTTGAAGCACAATCCTCAGCGGCCCCTCATCTTTTTCATCGGCTGGGTTGAATTGCGTGAGGTCCAGCAGTCCGTGGTGAAACTCTGGCAAAAATGGGCACAGGGCCGCTTTTAGATCTTCTGGCAGATTAAAAAGGTCGCTAAACACCGTGGAGACTGTCCACTTGTCTGGACCCTGATGGAGGACAAAGGGCAAGACCGGCGGCAGGGGCAGACCATGCTGCTTTTCATGGGCCAAGAGCAATTCCGTGATATAGGCCAGCAAACGCAACGGCATGGCAGGGTCCACCGAAGTTTGATGCTCAAAGAGAAGGTAAAGGCGCACATCCCGCTGCCCAGCCATAACGGAGAAAACCAAGTCCGAATGCGCCTGCTGGAGGCTGCCTTTGACAAAAGAACCGGGCAGCGGCGCTAAGGACGGCCAGTCTAGAAGAGCCGCAGTTTCCGTCGGAAGATGGCGCTGGAAAAATGCCGCCGCATTTTCAGGCACAGAGAAAACCGCCTTGAAATAGGCATCGTTGGGATGGGCCGCCACATCAGCATCAAGCATGCAGCCAAATTCGGCAGAAGTAAGACGAAAGGCAAGGGCTGGCATGTTGGTTATTCCCTGCCTTCCTTCTTGTGACGAGCTTTGATACTTTCCCTCCCCTGAGCGCTTTGGGCACAAAAATCACCCCATGGCTCCGTAGTCTGCTGCCATGCCACTTCGCTCTCCCCTGCCCTGCCTCCTCTTTGCCATTTGTCTCCTCAGCACTTCACTGCTGGGTCAGGACATCGTGGTCAAAACCAACATCATGGTGGCCATGCGTGATGGCGTGAAGTTGGCGACGGATCTTTACCTGCCTGCGGAGAATGGAATTGAAAAAACTGGCCGCTATCCAGTCGTGCTCACCCGCCTCCCTTACAACAAAGACGGGGCTAAAAAGCTGGGCATGTACTACGCTGCCAATGGTTATGTCTTTGTGGCCCAAGACTGCCGGGGCCGCTATGCCAGCGAGGGCGTGTGGCACTGGATGACCGATGACGGCAAGGACGGCGTGGACTGCGCGAAGTGGATCGGCCAGCAGCCATGGAGTGATGGCAAGATTGGGATGATCGGCACCTCCTATGTCGGAGGTACCCAGCATGCCATGGCCTTGGAGGGTACTCCTGAGCTCACCACCGTCATCCCGGTGGATGCCGTCTCTAACGGCGGTGCCCAGTCCATGCGCAATGCCGGAGCCTTTGAGATGCGCTTCTGGAACTGGATCATGCTCAATGCCGCCAAAGGCAGCGTCGCCTCCCAGGATCCCGCTACCGCCGCGATGCTCAAAGAGATGGTAGACAACCGCCATGAATACCTGAAACACCTTCCCCTGCGTCCCGGCATGACTCCGTTGAAGCATGCCCCGGAATATGAAAGCTGGCTCATTGATGCCATGCGCCACGGTGCCAATGATGAATTCTGGGCACAAAACAACATCCTGGAAAACGCCGACAGTTACAAGGACATCCCGGTTTACCTTGTGGGCGGCTGGTATGATTCCTGGGCTGGCAATACCACGGCCAATTTCACCATCCTCAGCAAGACCCTCAAAAGCCCAGTTTATCTGATCATGGGCCCCTGGATTCATGGTAAGCAGGCAGGCCACAGCCATGGCCAGGTGGACTTCGGTCCCGAAGCTGCCATCCCTGATGAACTGGCCTGGCGCAAAGAATGGTATGACCACTGGCTCAAAGGCCTGGACAACAGCGTGGGCAAATCTGCACCCTTTGCCACCAAGGTACGTCTCTTCGTCATGGGCACTGGAGACGGCAGCAAAACCGAAAAGGGTCTGCTTTATCATGGTGGTCAGTGGCGAGAAGAAAATGAATGGCCGCTGGCCCGCACCCGCCTAACTAAATATTATTTCACCTCCGAAGGCCACGCGACGACCACCCCACCCTCCCTTCAGAAATCTGCCACAAGCTATACCTTCGATCCCAAAAACCCTGTCCCGACCATCGGCGGCAGCATTTCCAGCGGCGATGACATCCTTCTCCAAGGAGCCTGGGACCAACGTGGCGGCGAGCATGTATGGAACTGGCAGAAACCCCTTCCCCTCTCCGCCCGCAACGACATCGTCGTCTTCCAAACCGAGCCGCTAAGCGAAGACCTGGAAGTGACCGGCGAAGTGGAGGTCAAGATGTGGATATCCTCCACCGCTGTCGATACGGACTTCACCGCCAAACTGGTAGATGTCTATCCCGCCAGTGCAGACTGGCCAGGTGGTTTCGACCTCAACATCACCGACGGCATCCTGCGCGCCCGGTTTCGCGATTCGCTGAAGAAAGAGAAAATGATGACGCCGGGCGAGATCTACCCCGTGACCATCCGCCTCTATCCCACAGCCAACGTCTTCAAAAAAGGCCACCGCATCCGTGTGGACATTAGCAGCAGCAATTTTCCCCGGTTTGACGTGAACCCGAACACTGGAGAACCCCTGAATGCCAACCGCCGCATGGAAACTGCGATCAACACCATCCATCACGACGCGGAACATCCGTCCGCCATCGTTCTCCCCTTGATCCCGCGCTGACGGCGTATGACAATTGGCAGCGATGTTTGTTAGAACTTCATTTGCGCGCAGGTTCTCTGCATGCTTGAGGCATAACAACTGCCTGCCGTGAGCCCGTCGTCCCCATCATCTCCTGAAAATCCCGAGCACGAGACCGAAGTGCCGACGGATCTGACGATCGTTGTGGATAGCATCCGCAGCAGTCTGACGCAGGCTCCATTCACCCGTACGCGTGGAAGCGGAGTACGTTCGGCAGATCTGTTGAAGGACAATGACGGCTGGCTGGAAGGAAAATTCCGACTGCTGGAAAAACTGGGGGAAGGTGGCTTTGGCCTCGTCTTCAAAGCTGAGCAGGTTTACCCCATCCAGCGTCTGGTGGCCGTGAAAATCCTCAAGGCGGGCATGGATAGCCAGCAAGTGATCGGCCGCTTTGAGACAGAGCGTCAGTCCCTGGCTCTGATGGAGCATCCCAACATCGCCCGCGTGCTGGACGCCGGCGAAACCGAGCGGGGCCAGTCTTACTTTGTCATGGAGCTAGTGCGCGGGCGCTCCATCACCAGCTACTGCACCAAAAAGGAACTCACGCTGAACCAGCGCCTGGAGCTTTTCATCCCCGTCTGCTTGGCCGTAAATCACGCCCACCAAAAGGGCATCATCCACCGTGACTTAAAGCCTTCCAATGTGATGGTCATGGAGGAAAACGGCCAGCCCATCCCCAAGGTTATCGATTTCGGCATCGCCAAAGTCCTGGAGCAAAAGGATGCCAGCCAGACCCTGGCCACCGGCATGGACCAGCTCGTCGGCACGCCCGGATACATCAGCCCCGAGCAGATCGAGCATGGCAGCTCTCACGTCGATACCCGCTCAGACGTCTATGCCCTCGGCTCCATCCTCATGGAGCTGCTCACGGGCAAGGCCCTCGTCACGCCCATGGACGTGGCGCAGAAACCTCTGCACCAGATCCTGCGAGACCAGGTGGAGCGCGACCCGCCCAAGCCCAGTTCCCGTGAACCTTCCCTTAAAGGTGACCTGGACTGGATCGTCCTCAAAGCCCTCGAGCGCGACCCCGCACGCCGTTATGGAAGTACCGATGACCTCGCCGATGACCTCCGCCGCTATCTGCGCCATGAGCCCGTCCGCGCCTGCCCGCCCAGCCGCTCGTATGTCATCAAAAAGTTTGTTCGTCGGCATCAGTTTGGCGTGGCCGCCGGCGTGGCCATCGCGCTGGCCGTCCTCGCGGGTGGCATTACCAGCACCGCTTTATACTTTGAGGCAGAAAAAAACCGCGTGGTCGCTGAAGAGGCCGGTAGCAGCCTGAAAAAAGAATACTCACGCTCCGATGAGGTGATGGCCCGGCAGCTCATTGAGCGGCGCGATTATACGGAATCCGTCGCCTGGCTGACCCGCTCCCTGCGGACCGATCCCGGGAATACCCTGGCCGCCACCAGCCTCTTGAGCCTGCTTCAGCACACGCATCTCCTCCATCCCCTGACGCCGGAGCTGCCGCTCCCCTCAGGTGCCCAGGAGGCACACCTCGTCGCCCTCAGCCAGCAAACGGGAAAAGCCGTCGCTGTCTCCACCTTGAAATCCAAGGGCTCATCGTCTCCCGGCAAATCCGTGCTCAGCATTTGGGACACCGCCACCCATCACCGGACGGATTACCCCCTGCCCAAAGGCGTGTTCGCTACCTGTCTCACCGTCACCCAGGATGGTCGCCACGCCATCATAGCCATGGATGACGGCCAGGTAGAATTGCGATCTTTGATCGATGGGAAACGCCAGCCTTTGCTGCCGAAGCTCCCTCAGCCCGTGCTCAGCATGGCACTCTCTGGAGATGGGCAGATCCTGGCCGCCGGGGCTGAGGACGGGACCATCCAGGTGTGGGATACACATCGCCTGGACCGCCCCGGCTTAGTGCTGAAAGAAGCAGAACTTCCCGTGAATCTCCTGGTGCTGGATTACCTTGGCACCCTGGTGGCCACCGCGCAGTCGGTGGAAACTCAGGAAACTAAAGGCCGTGTTTCCATCTGGGATCTCAGCACCGGGCAGACCCTCGGCTCTCCCTTTGAGACCAGCGATAGCATCTCCTCCCTGGCCCTGCATCGGGAGCGGGAGATGATCGCCGTCGGCCTTTATTCCGGGACTGTGCACGTGGGCAATTTCCGCACGGAAACTGAGCTCCTCACCCCCCTCGGCCATCCCTCCGCTGTTATCTGCATGAGCATGAATGCCAACGCCACCACCCTCATGGTGGGCGATGGCCGCGGTTATCTCCATGCCTGGGATCTGACTAAAGGCCAGCCACGCACTCCCGCACAAGCTCATGATGGCGAGGTCCTCGTCGCCTCACAAGCTCTTGAGCAGGGGCTCGTCACCAGTGTCTCGCGCCATGGGGAAATGCAGGTGTGGAATACCCTCACAGGTGAGCGGGTTCAGCACCGCCTGCGTCACAGCATCGCCCAGGTCAGCATCACTCCCGATGGCTCCATGCTCATCGTTGCCCAGCGGCATGAGCCCAATGTCCAGGTTTGGAGCAGCCACCGGCGCATGACCACCCGCCGCTACTTGGCTGCACCGCAGGAATCCTACCTGGAACTGCCTGCACTTCCAAAAGACGCACCTCAAGAAATCCAGCAGGCAAACACCCGTGGCTGGAACCGCGCTGGCAACCTCATCGCCACCGCAGATCCCGAAGGGCGTGTCTCCGTCCATGACATCCAGGCCGGTTTCCGTCGTTTAGGCCCTTCATTCATTCATCCCCCTGCAGTCGGTGCCGTGGCTCTTTCCAAAGATGGCCACCTCGCCGCCACCTCCGGGCGCGACCAGGAAGTACGCCTCTGGGACGTGGTGACTGGCAAACCCACTGGCATCTCCATCCGTCATGAAGCCTTTGTCAATGCACTCGCCCTCAGTGACGATGCATGCAAGCTCGTCACGGTCACGGATGCAGGTGAAATCCATGTCTGGGATACCCGCACCGGGGATTGCCTCACCCCCAGCCTGGGCCAGGGCAGCGGCCTGACGGAAATCCACATCAGTATCGATGGAAAAAGCATGGTTTATCGCATGGAGGACCAGGGCTGGTTTTCACTGCCCATGCCAGAGATTCCAGATCGCCTCCCAGAGTGGTTTCTGGATTTGGCGGAGGCACTGGCTCATCGCCGTCTTTCGGAAGACGGCAAATCACAGACCCTCAGTCTGGTACAAGTGCACAACGCACTCGCTAAGGTTCCCAAAAAACAGTCTGCTGCAGACTCGACCGCCCTCCGCTGGGCTCATTGGCTGCTCAGCACCCCTGAAACCCGCAGTCTTTCCCCCCAGGAAAACGAGCCTTTTCAGGACTATGTCCGCAGCCTGGCTAAACAAAAGGACCCCTCTGCCCAGGCCGAAGCCCTGCGTTACCAGACGGCTTTACCTGGAGAATAAAAGCTTCTCACGCCAGTCCAGGACCCGCACCTTTGGCAATCAGCGGACAGAAACTCCTCGGCCTCAGCGTTTCAGCGCCGGTTTCATCCCCTTCCCAACCTATGATGTCCCTGCGTCCATTCCTATCCGTTTTATGCATTGGCCTGCTGGCTCCTACCGCATTGAAAGCGGCTGAAAACAGTCGTCCAAATGTGCTTTTCATCATCTCAGATGACCTCAATGCCAGTCTGGGCAGCTACGGCCACCCGCTGGTGAAGACCCCCAATCTGGACAAGCTGGCCGCTCGCGGCGTGCGTTTCCAAAATGCCGCCTGCCAGTTTCCCCTCTGCGGACCCAGCCGCAATTCGATGCTCACCGGTCTATACCCAAACACCACTGGCATCCTCGCCAATAGCCAGATCTTCCGCCAGACCATCCCCAGCCATCACAGTCTGTCCCAGGCCTTTCGGCTGGAGGGATACTTCGCCGCCCGCATCGGCAAGCTTTACCATTACAACGTCCCTCTCTCCATCGGCACCAATGGTCACGATGACCCCGGCTCCTGGGAAATGGAAATCAACCCCACCGGCGTGGATCGCATGCAGGACATGGACGAGGCCTTCAGCCTGATCCCCGGCAGCTATGGCGGCACCCTTAGCTGGCACGCCTCCGCGCATCCTGATGAAAAGCACACCGATGGCATGATGGCCCGTGAAGCGGAATGGGTGTTGGAACGCTGCGCCAAGGACAAATCGCGCCCCTTCTTCCTGGCCCTCGGTTTCTTCCGTCCGCACACCCCTTACATCGCCCCGAAAACCTGGTTTGAAGGTTATCCCAAAGAGCAGATGCCCGTCGTCCAAGGCTGGAAAGAAGACCAAGCCGATCTCCCAGCCCACGCCCTCGGCAGCTATAAAAAAGAGCAGGATAACCTCACCGATGACCTGCGCAGCCAAGCCATCCAGGCTTACTATGCCAGCATCAGCTTTATGGACGCCCAGGCAGGCATTGTCCTCAATGCCCTGGACCGCCTCGGCCTGGCTGAAAACACCATCGTCGTCTTTACCAGCGACCACGGCTACCACATGGGTGAGCACGGCTTGTGGCAGAAACAGAGCCTCTTTGAAGAAAGCGCCCGCGTTCCTCTCATCATGGCAGGGCCGGGCGTGACCAAAGGCGGCGTGGCCCAGGCTCCCGCCGGCCTCATTGACCTTTATCCTACGCTGACGGAAATGTGCGGCGTCAAGGCCCCCGCCAATCTCCAGGGTCAGAGCCTCGTTCCTATCCTCAAGGATCCCAAGGCCCCAGGTCGTGGCTGGGTCATCAGCCAAGTCATGCGCGGGGGCGGCGGCGGCGGCGGCAAAAAGAAAGGAGCCAGTCCGGCCGTTGGGGCCGTGGGTAAGCGCATCTTCGGCTATTCCCTCCGCACCCCGCGCTGGCGCTACACCGAGTGGAATGAAGGTAAAGAGGGCAAGGAACTCTACGATCACGACACCGACCCCAAAGAACTCACCAACCTCGCGGACAAGGCTGAACATGCCGCCACCGTCACTGAGCTATCCACCCAGCTCCAAGGCATCGTCAAGACCACCTTCCCGGCTGACGGCGTCACTCCCAGCCCCAAAGAGTTAGGCATGTGGGCACCCAACCTGACCGACCCGTAACCAACCCTTTCAGGAATGTGATTGCCAGAGCGGCGGCACCAACGAAGGTGCCGCCGCATTTGCATCATGACTGAAGAAAAAAAGGACACCGGCCCCCAGGCACGCAGTACCAGCGTCGTTTCCATCGCCATCCTCTGCAGCCGCGTGCTGGGACTGGTGCGTGACCAGTTGCTCAATGGCCTCTTTGGTTCCGCCTTTGCGGGCATCTTCACCGCCGCCTTTCGCACGCCGAACATGCTGCGGGATCTCTTCGCCGAAGGCGCGCTGTCCACCGCCTTCGTCACCACCTTCTCCAAAAAGATCAAGAATGAGGGGGACGAGGCCGCCTGGGTTTTGGGGCGTAAGATGCTTTCCCTCGCCGCTTGCTTCATGACCCTCGTCGCCATCGCCGGCGTGGTGCTGGCTCCATGGCTCTTTCGTCTGCTCACCCCCGGATTGTCTGAGGAGGCCAAAGTCCTCGGCACTTGGCTGGCGCAGATCATGTATCCCTTCATCGCCATCGTTTCTGTCACCGCCCTGGTGATGGGGATGCTGAATTCAAAGAAGGTCTTCTTCATCCCAGCTGTGGCTTCAGCCTTCTTTAATCTCGGCTGCATCGTCGGAGGCGTCGCCCTGGCCTGGTTCATTGATCCTGGCTTCCGCGCAGGAGAGATCACGGAAAAAGGCCTCACTGGTTTTGCCATCGGCACCCTCATCGGCGGTGTGCTTCAGCTCCTGGTACAACTTCCCTCTCTTCGCCGGGTTGGCTTTCGCTTCGGCCTGGATTTCGGCTGGAAGGATAGCGGCGTGAGCGATGTTCTGCGCCTCATGTGGCCCTCCATGCTCGCCGCGAGTGGCACCCAGATTTCGGTCCTGCTGAATTCCATCTTTGCGTCTTATACACCAGGGAAAGAATCCTCCCTCGCCTGGCTAGCCAATGCCCAGCGTCTGCAACAGCTTCCGTTAGGCCTCTTCGGCGTCGCCGTGGCCACCGTCACCCTGCCCATGCTCTCACGCCTGGCTACGGAAGGCATGTCTCCGGCCTTTCGCAATGCCCTGGCCAAAGGCCTGCGCCTCGTCCTCTTCCTCACCCTGCCCTGTGCCGTGGGCCTTTCCATCCTGGCGCAGCCCATCATTTCTATCCTTTTTGAACATGGCAAATTCACTGCCCACGATGTCGCCATGACCGCGGGCCCCTTGCAGGCCTATGCATTCGGACTCGTCTTTTACTCCGCCATCAAAGTCCTCCAGCCTGCCTTCTACACCATCGATAAACGCTTCATCCCTTTGATGATCAGCATCGGCGTCATCCTGCTAAATCTGGCTCTCAATTACACCACTGTTTTCATCCTCGGTTGGGATCATACCGCGCTTGCCTGGGCCACCGCTGTGGGCCTAGCCGCCAACTTCACCACGCTGTACCTCTGCATGCGCAAATTCGCCCATGGTCTGGAAACGAAGTCTCTCTTACTTACCCTGTCCAAGCTCATCACCGGTAGTGCCCTCATGGCCGCCGTCTGCGTCGGTGCCCAGATGACCATTCTCACCGGCTGGGACCAGATGAATTTCATCACCCGCACAGGCACCCTCAGTCTCACCATCGCGGTCGCCGCTTTCGTTTACTTCTTTGTCACGCAAATGCTACGCGTCCAGGAAGCCGGTGAATTCATGGGCATCCTCTCCAAGCGTTTCAGGCCCAAGTCATGAAGCCGCGCCGCATCTGGACCACGGTCGCCGTGCTGCTCGCCCTCATCTGGGCTGCTGTCGCCATCGTCATGCGCAAGACGGATCACCTCGTTTCCTGGCCCGCCAAAGTCATTGCCTTGGTCGAGGAAACTCCCTGGTCTAACGGCTCCCAAGTCTCCGCCCAAATCCGCCAGCAACACCTCAACGAGGTCATCATCAACCTCAACCGCCTGGATGCTCAGCAGCGTCGTAGCCTTCGCGAAGACGCCCAGGATTCACTCGACAAATTCTTCACCAGCCTCACCGAGAAAGAGCAAAAAGAATACGTGGACCGCACTGTTGAACCCTACTTTGAAAGAATCAGTAAGGGCCTCAAACTCATGCCCGAAGAGGAGCGCAAACGCCTCGTCGGCCGCATCCGCAACGACCTCAAAAACCTTCGCGGCAATTCCGCTGACGGCGAGCGTCTATCCGACCAGGACCGCGAATTCATGGAGTTCATGATCGCCGAGGATCCCATCCTCTTCCTTCGCGAAGCCCCTACTCGAGTAAAGATGGAGCTCGCCCCTGTGCTCGAAGAAATGCAATCCCGTGTCCAGGGAATGCGGCGATAGAGTCTAACCAAAAGGAGAATTATCCGGTAAGCTGGACGGCACTTGAGACAGGCGCAGCCAAAGTACTCCAGAGCTTTAGCCCGCCAAACCCCCGCCACTCTTTCGTCTCCCTTATTTTCAGCTTGGTATAAAACACTCGAAAGCGGAGTCCTCATCCCTCCACCTCAAACTCATCCGCCGGATCAAACGGCGGCATTGGCACATTGATGATTCGCAGGTTCCCCACTGCCCGGTGTACACAACCCGGCCGGATCATCACCGACGTCATCGGTTTCAAAGGAATCCGCTCCCCATCCAATTCCAGATAACCCTCGCCTTCCAGGACGATGTAGATCTCCGTCATCTTCTTGTGATAGTGCAGCTTCGCATCCGCATGGATATCCGTCAGATGCACCGTCGCCAGCGTATTCCAAGGCTCCTTGAAGGCCCGCCGCGCCTGTCCACAGGGGCAAGGCGTCGGCGTGATTTCATCCAGTTGGGCGACAGCGTAACGGGGTTCAGACATGATGGCCATTCATAGCGGACGCATCCCAAAAGACAAGTCTGTTACTGCCGCCGGTGCTCAGTCATGTATCCATCGCGATGGCTGAAGCAACCTCTACGAGATCCAGTTCGATAACATCCGGATGGATGTCTTTGACAGGTTCACGCATGACGCCCTTGAACAAGCAACCGTTGCCTGACTTTCTCCATGACGATTTCTGTGAGGTTTTCAGAGACAGGAATAAAAGGTCCCTTGTCCCGCTCTTCAAGAATGTCTTCAAGCGCTTGTCTTTGCGGATCCGCAAAACTCTCCTCCGCATGTTCTTCCTGCCACTGGTTTATTTCCAGCAACGAGAGGACATAGTTTTCTGGCGACTCATAGCCCTCGCTCGTCTTCCGGTTCACGAACGTCATCAAGTCATCAGGAAGATTGATGGTGAGCTGAGGCATAGCAGAATTTTATCATGAGAAAAACTTTAAGCACAAATTTTCCCACTCAGACTGGTTAAGGGTTTGAGAGCTTCCAAAGACCATCATGAACGATTGCTCCAAGCCAGGCAGCGAGAACAACAACAACGCCTTGAGCCAAACCTAGGATCGTCATTCCAATGCGAAGGTATCGTTGCCTCCAACCCAGTTAAAAGTCATCACTGCCACCACGCTAACTTGAAGTCCCAAAAGAAAGAAGATGGCAAAGCTATATTGGTGACTCAGCGCCAGTTTAGCGAAGGCAGGAATGCCGTCGCTTAGTGAGAGGATGATTAACATGACCATGCAAACAAGGAAGGTCAGCATCAGCGATTTGGATCCTCGTTTCATTGCTCAAAGTTTGTCCCTTTCTACAAAGCCGCCAGCGCTGCCGCCGCCACTTCCGCAGTCCGCTCCATGTCCGCTTTTGCATGCGCCATGCTGATAAAACCGGTCTCGAACTGGCTGGGGGCAAAGTACACGCCGTTGTCCAGGCAGTGATGGAAAAATTTACGGAAGGCTGCAAGATCAGAGGTCTTCGCATCCTGCAAATTTCGCACTTCTTGTTCGGTGAAAAATAGGCAGAACATGCTGCCCTTTCGATACCAGCGATAACCCAGCCCCTTGCGCTTCAGGACATCTAGCACGGCATCTTCCATCACCTGCCCAATCTCCTCCAGATACGCATAACCCTGCTGCCGGTCCAGTTCCCGCAACTGCGCCAGACCTGCTGCCATGGCTAGCGGATTTCCGCTCAGGGTGCCTGCCTGATATACCGGCCCCAGAGGTGCAAGATAGTCCATGATATCCGCCCGGCCACCGAACGCCCCCACTGGCAAACCCCCACCGATCACCTTGCCCAGGCAGGTCAGATCCGGAATGACTCCCTCCAGCTCTTGCACGCCCCCTTTGGCCACTCGGAAGCCCGTCATCACTTCATCAAAAATCAGCAGCGCTCCATACTTCGTGGTAATGTCCCGCAGCTTTTGCAGGAACCCGGGCTGTGGCAAAATGAGTCCCGCATTCGCAGGATAAGGCTCCACAATCAAAGCGGCGATTTCGTGTCCCTTGGCCGCAAAAAGTTCCTCCAGAGCTTCTACATCATTAAAAGGCAGTACGCTGGTCAGCTCCGCAAACGCCGCAGGCACACCGGCACTGTCAGGATGACCATGTGTCAGCGCACCGCTGCCTGCGGCCACCAACAGGCTGTCAGAATGACCATGATAACAACCGTCAAACTTCACCAGTCGCGACCGCCCAGTAAATCCGCGCGCCAGCCGGATGGCGGACATCGTCGCTTCTGTGCCGCTGTTCACCAGCCGCACTTTTTCAATGGATGGCACCCATTCACAGATCGTCCGCGCCATGTCCACCTCATACGGATTCGGGATGCCAAAGCTCACGCCGTCCTTGGCCGCTGTATGAATGGCCTCGATGACTGAAACGGGTGCATGCCCCAAAATTGCTGGACCCCAGGTGCCGACAAAATCAATCATCTCCCGCCCATCCACATCCCAGATGCGGCAGCCTTTAGCACGCCGGACAAAAAAAGGATCCCCCCCCACATTGCGAAAAGCACGTACAGGCGAGTTCACTCCACCTGGGATGTATTGCTTGGCCAGTTCAAAGAGTTTGGTCGAAAGAGGTCCGTTGGGCATGCCCACGGATACGCGAAAGCGAACGGGCGTCGAACAAAAGCTTTCCACCGGACGTCTCTTCTGCGTAGTCTTTATGACGTCATGAAAAAGGCCCTTCTAACCCTCCTGGTTCTCAGCATGGCGATCCTTGCCAGCAAAGCGCCTGCACAGCTTTCCTCCCGTAAATCCTCCCTTCTTGCCCCTGAACCAGGCACCATGGATGTCGAGGACCTCCTCAAAAGACCGGTGATGCTGAAGGTGCTTCAGGAATCCCCTGTTTATACCCGCTCCACCATGGAGCAGGCCATTGGTAGCATGGCCCCCGGCACCCTGGTGAAACTCGTCGGCATTTCCGATAACGGTTACCGCGTCCGTGGACGTGCCCGCCATGGAGATGTGTCCGGGTGGGTACGCCAGCCAGACCTGCTATCCCCCGATCCCAATCTGGTCCCCAATCTCAAAAAACTTCACCAGCGTCAGATTGAAGTCCAGGCTCTGATTGACGCCAAACAAATCGCCCTCGGTATGACCAGCGAGGAAGTTCATGCCAGCCTGGGCAAGCCCAATCGCAAATCCAGCAAAGTCAGTGCTTCAGGCCGTGAGGAGACTCTCGAATACATTGTTTACGATCGCATTCCCCAATACAACACAGGCTTCGACGGCCTTGGACGGCCTGTGCAGACCGTCGTTTATATCAAGGTGGAAACCGGCAGCATGAGCGTCAACCTCAAGGGCAACGTGGTGGAAAGCATCGAGGAAACCAAGGGTAATCCACTTGGCACTGGAGGTGTCAAAATTGTCCCTGGCCCCATCATCTTCGGCTGGTGATCCGCCTCACTGTAGCGAGCGCAGCGCATCCCGGATCAGTTTATCCGCACGCACAGGTTCGGTAGCAGCTTTCGCCAGTTCATTGACTGTCTTCTGCGCATCGCTCTGCTTATAACCCAGCGCGATTAATCCCAGTACCGCATCGCTCACTGCTTCCTGGCGCGGGTCATGCGCTCCACGGGCTACCTCCGCTGCCTGCCACGCATCCACCACGCCCACCTTGTCCTTCAGTTCCAGGACAATGCGCTCCGCCGTTTTTTTCCCCACCCCTTTGATCCGAGCCAGGGCGGCGGTGTCATTGCGGATCACCGCATCTTTAAAGGCAGGCACCGGCATTCCGCTCAAGACAGAAAGCGCCATCTTGGGACCGATCCCGGATACCCGGTCGATCAGCAGGCGGAAAAGATCTCGCTCATCGTTGGTGAAAAAACCAAACAACGTATGCTCCCGCTCCGTCACGTGATGATGTGTCAGCAGCTTCACCTCCCCGCCAGGCTGCGGCAGTTTGTCAAAAGTCGTCAGCGGGATGTTCGTTGCATAACCCACCCCTCCCACATCCACAATGGCCTGATGAGGATGGGCTTCAGCGAGCTTGCCACGAAGAAATGCGATCATCCCGAGATGAAGCCGTGTCGCTCCCCCAGCGCAAGGCCTTTGATGCTGGCACAGAGATGAAACACGTGCTCCATTCACCGCCAGCCCGTTTTCTTCCGGCAGATCTCCATGAAAAGCCTCCTCTTTGCCGCCCTCGCCTTTACCTCCTCTCTCACGGCCCAGACAGTGGCAGGAAAATTGGAAACTCTGCTGCTGCTTCCAGAGCCTGCCGTCCTGCGAAACAACTTCTCCTTTAGCCCAGAAGGCGCAGAAAAAACCGTCCTGACACCCGCTAAAGAGCTCACCGATGTGCCCGGCATCATGGCCTACTCCAGCGAGGAATTTAAACAGCTCGGTCTCAGCGTCGCCACCTTTACGGAGCGGGCCAAAAAAGCAGCCGATATCCGTCTCGCCTCCTTAAAGCCCCATCTCGTCAAAGATGATGCGGGCAAGGTCCTCTATGCCGTTTATCGCAGTGAGAAACCTCTCATCGCGTCCCTCCTCGTCGCCCCTTCCCTGCCCCTCATCTTCGAGTCCCTCTTCGGCAGTGAAGTCTGGGTGGCCATCCCGGACCGCCACTCTCTATTCATCTTTCCTGCTAAACCCGAAGCCCTCGAAGAATTCACCGCCGACCTCGCTGATCGCTTTCACAACGATCCCCGCGCCGCCAGTTCCGAGATCTTTTCCCTCAAAAAGGACACCCCTATTCGGGTCGTCGGCAGCTTCATGCCATAGCTCAATCTGGCCATTCCAGAGCCAAAGTAGTCTAGAACTCTAGCTTGCCGAAACCCCCTTCAAACATCGGTCAAGCCTCCACACAAAAAACGCGGAACCAGTTTCCCGGTTCCGCGTTCTCAAGATTTGGTTAGGCCAGCTTAGCTGATTTTAGGCAGCTCGAACTCAGGCACATACTCTTCCATCGCCATCTTGTTGGCCTCGTCAGCGAACTCACCGGTGAACTTCTCGCTCTTCGGATCGTATTCCAGCCAAGGACCGACGGATGCCTTCTCAGCATTCATGTCGATCTTGTTGTCCACGAGGTTCTGCACGAAGTGTTCGAAGGTCTCCTGGGCGGCCTTGCTGTTGCTGAGGCGCTCTTTGATCTGGTCGTTGGACATTTCCTTGCCGAGGCGATAGGAGATGTTGGACATGTGAGCCAGGGCTGCCGCATGGTAACCATGGGAAACATGGAGCACATCCTTCGTCAGCTTACCTGCACGGCAGGAGTTGATGAAGTTCAGCATGTGGTCGGGACCGTCCTGGAAGTTTTCAAACTTCTCGATGCTCTTGCCGTCATTGTCATAGGCCTTCGCCTCTGCAATGAAGCCGCCTTCGCAATGAATGACGTTGCCGATACGCGGAGCGGATGTCTTGCCATTGATGCGGTAAACGGGTTCAAAACCTTTCGTCCAGTTCATGTCCTTCATCGGAAGGCCACGGTTGTCGAAAAGCAAAGGCGCGCCTTCAGCATAGTCAAAAAATGCCATCTGGTTGTTCGCGGTCTCGCCATCGTCATCGTAACCCCAGCGGCCGCCGAGGCTCATCACGCGTTTTGGCAGCTCCGTTGGATCACCCAGTGCCCAGCGGGCCACGTCGAGCTGGTGAGGCCCCTGGTTGCCAATGTCGCCATTGCCGTAAGCCCACTGCCAGTGCCAGTCATAATGGAACTTCTGGCGGTGAAGTGGCAACTCTGCACGAGGAGCAGACCACAGCTTGTAATCCACAGATTCAGGCGGCGCCACAGCAGCTGGTACCTTACCGATGCTCTGGCGTGCTTTGTAATTGATCCCGCGGCTCAGCACCGTCTTGCCGATCTTGCCACTTTTCACATATTCCATGGCGGCTGCCCAGCCCAGGTCAGAGCGGCGCTGCATACCATGCTGGACCACCTGGCCTTTTTTCTCCACGATACCAGCAGCTTCAACAAGCTTGCGGCCTTCCCAGATGTTGTGGCACACAGGCTTCTCCACATACACATGCTTGCCAGCGGCAATGGCCGTCAGGGCGATCAGGGTATGGCTGTGGTTCGGTGTAGCGATGGTGATCGCATCAATGTCTGGATCTGCGCAGCACTCGCGGAAGTCTTTATAAGGCTTCACCTTGACGTCTTTCTTGGCCAGCTCGGCGACCTTCTTGTCCAGGACTTCGCTGTCCACATCACACAGAGCGACGATACGCACTCCTTTGATTTTCAGCAGGCTGTTGATGTGGCCTGAGCCACGGGACTTGAAGCCGATGACGGCCACGCGGACATCATCGTTCGCACCGATGGTTTTCGCCCAGGTGGGCAAAGTGGCAAGGCCGGCGGCTCCGGCGATGGTGCCGCGCACAAAGGTACGGCGACTGGTGTTGACTGGATTCATGACGAAGTTTGGGTTAGGTTACGGACGCGCGGATTCTATCCGCACATCGCGGTAAATCGTAGCTTACTCAATACGGCAGAAACCTGCCAACCTTTCTTCTGACGTGATGCCCGAATCGGATACTTTTATGCCGGGATAGTCCAAACCCCGGTCACAAAGCTCTGCCTAACCAAAAGCGTGTCAATCATTGAAGAAGTGGCGGCCAGTCGCGCCTGCTTCCGTCTTGTTGTCCACTTCCCAGTACACATCTTCGAAAATCGACTCTGGCTCCGGATAAGCACTCGCTTTCGCAAACTCGGCCGATGCCTCAGCTTCTGCCTGGGCTTCGCGGTCGATCTTCTTCAGCTCATCCTCCGTCGCCACACCTTCTTCCAGCAGATTGCGCTTCCACACCTGGATCGGGTCATGTTGCTTCTGGTAACGTTCCACTTCTTCCTTCGTGCGATACTTCATCTTGTTCGCATCCGCGACCGAGTGACCTTCCCAGCGATAGGTTGCGATTTCCAGCATCGTCGGCTTACTCTCATTGTGAGCACGGTCAATCGCCACCTGCACGCGAGCGCGCACGTCATAGAGATCTTCACCCACAAACGAATCCCAGGCCATGCCGTATCCTTCAGCACGCTTCGCCAAATTTTCATTGTAAGCCGAAGAACGCTCCTGGCTGGTGCCCATGGAGTAACCGTTGTTTTCGATCACATAAATGACCGGCAGATCCCAGAGAGCGGCCAAGTTCAGTGATTCATGAAACGCACCTTGGTTCACCGCACCATCACCTAAAAAGCAAAGCGCCGCTCCTTTGAGGCCGCGATATTTCAAACCATAGGCCAGGCCAAGACCCAGCGGAGTCTGGCCAGCCACAATGCCGTGACCACCCCAGTAATTTTTATCCGGCGCAAAGTAATGCATCGATCCACCCTTGCCCCTCGAGCAGCCAGTCACTTTTCCAAAAAGTTCCGCCATGCACTCATTCATGGACATGCCCACTCCCAGCGCGTGCGCGTGGTCGCGATAAGCGGTGATGACATGATCGTTTTCACCCATCAAGGAAACGCAGCCGATCGCCACAGATTCCTGGCCGATGTAAAGATGAAGGAAACCACCCATGCGACCCGCCTGATAATGCTGCAATGAAACCTGCTCAAAGCGACGCACCCGCACCATCTTCCGGTATAGTTCAATCTTGTCCGCAGCGGTCAGTTTCGCATTAATCGGAGCATCAGCGGATTTGGCAGAAGGAGCAGTCTGGGTGGCCATAGTTGAGGGAAAGAGATACTAGCCGGATGAGGAGGGGAAGCAAGTCAGGAGTCCATGCTGTAAAGTAAACACGGATTAGACAGTCCATCCCCTTTGGATAGCATGGATGATGCCTGCTTTCTGGAAGCCTCAAGACTGTTTCCTGCATCTCAAGGATGTGGAGAATATCCCCTCCATACTTTCGGCATAAAGTGCCGGAATGATCAACATAGTCCCCGGATCATTCATTCGACATCCTTGTGGTGCCCGCCTCGCTGCTTGTGCGTTTTCTTAAACGACCCACATTTCTGGCCAGATCCTCTAAACCCGGGATAAACTCATTCATCCATGCTCACACAGGACCTCCAAAATCCAGCCGAGAGATCGATGATCATCTCCGTTCGTCTGTGGTTCTTTTGGCCACTGGCCTGTATACTCTTCGCCGCCGCTTCATACCCTTTCGGCTCCTATATCCGCGTCGCCAACAGTTGGGCTCAGTGGATCTATTTCATCATGCTCGCGGCTTTCGCCATCATACCCCTTAAATTTTTCTGCCTCGCCGCACGCTCTTCTTGGCTAGCCCTGAAGGATCGAAAGCACCGACATCAGGGTGTCATTTCGATCATCATGCTGGGCCTCGCAGCCCTGATCATCTTCCCGCTGGGCTTAGTCATAGCAAATCTGGGCGTCATGGCCGGCTCCTGATCCCTCCCATTTGTTCCACATGGAACAATTTATCCGGATGTGCTAAGGTGAATGCCGGGTTTAAAACCGACCTATTTCCCTTTCCTGACCATGTCCACCAGCCTCTATACCTACCCGAAACACTACGATGTTATCGTCTGCGGAGCAGGCCATGCGGGGGTAGAGGCAGCGATGGCGGCTGCGCGGCTCGGATGTCAGACAGCCATCCTCACTCAGAATCTGGACACCATCTCCCAGATGTCCTGCAATCCCGCTATCGGTGGCCTCGCCAAAGGTCACGTCGTGCGGGAGATTGATGCGCTCGGCGGCGTTATGGGCCTGAATACGGACGCGACAGGTATCCAGTTCCGCATGCTGAACGCCAAAAAGGGACCCTCTGTCCAGAGCCCCCGAGCCCAATGCGACAAGAAGGCCTACCAGTTTCGCATGAAGTGGCTGATCGAAAACCAGCCAAACCTGGATATGCACCAGGGCAATGCAGCCGAAATCTTGGTCGAAAATGACGTCGTCATCGGCATCCGCACCAGCCTCGGGATGATCTATCGCGCCTCCGCCGTCATCATTTCCTCCGGCACATTCATGCGCGGACTCCTCCATGTCGGCCTCCAAAACCAAGCCGGTGGCCGCATGGGAGACAGCATCTCCACTCTCTCGGATAGCCTCCTACACCTCGGCTTCGAAGTGAAGCGTTTCAAGACCGGCACCCCTTGCCGGATCAACAGTCGCAGCATCGATTTCACCCAGTGTGAACTCCAGCCCGGCGACACTCCCCCACCCCATTTCAGCTATCTTTCCGGGGTGCAAGACCAAGATCCTGACCTCTTTACCCTCAACCACTGGGGTCCAAAAATGTTCCACGTGGAACAAACCCCTTGCTGGATCACCTACACCAACCCCCAAACACACGACATTATCCGGGCTAATCTGGACAAGTCACCCATGTATTGCGGTCGGATTGAGGGGGTCGGCCCACGTTACTGTCCGTCCATTGAGGACAAGGTAGTGCGCTTTTCAGAGAAGGAACGTCACCAGGTTTTCTTGGAACCCGAGGGTCGCCATACCCGCGAATTCTATATCAACGGGGTATCCACCTCCCTGCCATACGAGGTCCAACTCCAGTTCATCCGCTCCATAGTTGGGCTCGAAAAGGCCGAAATCATCCGTCCAGGGTACGCTGTGGAGTACGATTATTGCCCCCCAACCCAGCTCTCCTCAACCCTGGAAACCAAGCGAGTCGGCGGTCTATACTTTGCCGGACAGATCAACGGGACCTCCGGATATGAGGAAGCAGCCGGTCAAGGTCTCCTCGCCGGGGCCAATGCTGCCCTCAAAATCCAGGGTAAACCACCCCTCATCCTCGGCCGTAGTGAGGCTTATCTCGGCGTGCTGGTGGATGATCTCGTCACCAAAGGCACCACCGAACCCTATCGCCTCTTCACTTCCCGCGCTGAATACCGCCTCCTTCTCCGTCAGGATAATTGCGACCTCCGCCTCACTCCCCGCGCCGCAGCGCTGGGTTTGGTCGATGATTTCCGTCGCACTCATACCGAGCAGAAGGCCGCCAAACTCGCCGAGGCGAACCACTTCGCACAAACCACCAGTCACAGCAGCATGCGCCTTCATGCCTGGATTCGTCGGACTGAAAACGATCATACTTTCCTGCCCCAGGATATCCGCTCCCAGTTTTCCGATGAAATCTGGCAACTCCTGGAGAACGACCTCAAGTATGAAGGCTACGTCCAGCGCCAAGAACTCATGGTCGAAAAGACCTCACGCATGGATGAAAAGGAGATTCCTGCCAATTTCGATTACTCCAAAATTCACGGTATGAAGACCGAGGCCCACATGCGCCTCTCCCAAATTCGCCCCACCACCCTCGGCCAAGCAACCCGCATCCAAGGCGTCACCCCTGCTGATATCGCGCTCCTCGCTGTCATGCTAAGAAAGGGATGAGTTTCGATGCTGCTTTTGCTCCAATGCATGGGCATTGCCCTGCTCATCTATCTCCTCCTTCATTATCTCTCCCAATGGGCGGTATCCGTCTGGGCAACCAAAGTAGCTGCTAAAGCTTTAGCCAAGCCTCATCGCCCCTCTACCCTTCTACCTGAAAGCCTCTGCACCATTCACATCACTGAGGATGAATTCAGCTTCTTTCATCCCGATGGCACCCAACAAAGCCTGAAGTGGTCTGATCTCCAGAAAATGGAAATCATCACCACCAGTGATGGACCACTGCTCCCAGATCGCTTTTGGGTGCTGCATGGTTTACAGGAACCCATCATCATTCCTCAAGGAGCTCAAGGCGACGTCACTTTGCTCGAGAGACTGCAGAAGCTTCCTGGCTTTAAAAACGATGTTTTTATCGAGGCTCAGGGCAGCACTTCATATGGCCACTTCACTTGCTGGAACAAGTCACCCGCCGAGCCATAAGCAGTGCAATTCTTGTCCATGACAAGAACTCCTCAAACTCATCCCAAGTGGATACCTCTCCGGGTTCTTCTTCCTCCACCAAAGACTAGCAGCCTGGCACCAAACAATAACCCCAGCCCGCCTCCGCCCATCATCAGCCAGGGAAGTTTGCCCGTTTTTCGCTCCAGGCAGGCTTCATGCGGATTTGCAGGATCATAGTAAACAGGGACTTCTTTTCCTACCGGCCGTGCATTGACGATCACCGCCGCATCCGACCTGTTGCTTGAACTCCCGTCCATAAAGCCGATCTGGTCACCCTTATATGTTTGGCCGTCCACCTCATACTCATAAGTCACCCGTGCCTCATACATTCTCGTCGTAGCACCGGCTCTTGTCCTTGCCTCCGCCACTTCAGAATGCAGCACCTTACCGGCGGCAACAGGCCAGGACTCACTCGTCTTCATCTTCGAGTAATAGCCCCAGCCCAGCCAGATAAAATAACCCGAAACAAGGAGAGGAATGAATTTGGTGATTGCGCGCATGATGGCGATTGATGGCATCGAATAGTGTGATTGACCAAATCCTCCTGTATGTGACACACTTTTCTACCTGCCCTTTTTAGCTCGTATGACTCCTCGCCTTTATCGTTTCCTGGGCAGCCTCGGCTTCCTTATCGCCCCTGCCCTGCTCGCCACAGACATCCAAGAATACGACGGAGCCCTCTACCACCTGTACCGCGTTCCAGTCGCTGAACACACCAAGCTGGACCTGCGATGGACCGATCCCACAGGCCAACCCCTTTCTGATTTCGGGGGCCTTCAGCAGCAGCTCGCCAGTGAGGGTAAAAAGATCCTCTTCGCCACCAATGCAGGCATCTACGAGCGTGGCCCCCGACCATGCGGCCTAACAATAAGTGCTTCAAAAGAACAAGTGTCTTTAAATCTTGCCGACGGCGCCGGAAATTTCTATCTCAAACCCAATGGCGTCTTTTATCTCGATGACGTTGCAGGCCCCGGCATCGTCACCAGCCCCGAATACCCGGCCCTGAATGTGCGCCCGCGCATCGCCACTCAATCCGGCCCCATCCTCCTTCGCAAGGGTGTCATTCACCCCGCCTTCCAGCCCGATTCTGTTAATAAAAGACAGCGCAGCGCCGTGGGCATCGTCGCTGCCACTAAGGAGATCGTCTTCGTCATGAGCGACCGTGAAGACCGCGCCAAAGGCCGCGTGACCTTCCACCAGCTCTCCCGCTTCCTTCTCCACCTCGGCTGCCAGGATGCACTTTATCTCGATGGAGAAATCTCCCAGATGATCACCGCCCCCGCTCCCGGCACAAAGTTCAGCCCCAATACCTTTGCAGCCATGTTCGTCATCACGGACTAACAAAGAGTATCACAAAAAAGCATCTGCCCGATCAGCCCAGGTCACCTGGGTCCACACCCATCTCCCGCAGCTTCGCTGCCAGTAGATCAGCCCGCTCCTGCCCCGTAAATAGCATCTTCCCTTCCCGGTCGCACCAGCGCAACCATTGATGCGTCACTCCTTCGAACTCGCCTTCCCAGAGCATCAGGCCCAGGCCCAATTCACCAAACGTCATCTGCTGCTGGGGCCGGTAAACGCTCCGCTCCAGCGCAAACACGCTCTGGCTTTTTTCCGAGAGATAGTGGATGGGATCAAACACTGCATACCACGTCACTCCCATGTGCTGGTAATTGCGCAGCTTTGCATCCAGTTCACTCCCTTGGTGTTTGAAACAATCTCAATCACCACATCCGGGACCTTGCCATCAAACATCCAGCTAAAGTAAGCGCGATGTTCTTTGTTCATCAGGTCCTGCAGGGGTTCCACATGGGTAGTCACCAGCACATCCGGCACAATGGCAGGCCGGTTCAGTGCTACATATACCCCCACATTCGCCATGGCTACAAATGGGAATCCCGGATGCCAGGAGGCATGAATGGATTCCGTGAGAAGCCGCATCTGTTTCTCAGAGAATCGATTAGCCAGCGGAACATCGTCCTCAGTGATCAGGTTGGAGACATCTGGACGCGGGATTTCCTCCTCCAAATCGCCTCCTGTATGGGTGCTCGTGCTGCCATCCATCATGCGCCAAGAATAAACGAGCAGCCGCTTCCCACAAGATGCTAAACCATCCCAACTGAGAGTCCTCAGGCCTGCTACTCTCCGTCACTCCCGCAAGACCCGTTACTTGTAGTCCTCCCCATTCAGGCTGCGCGCCACGCTTTCCAGCCAGTCTTCCAGCGCCATTTGCATCTGCGGCACCCGCTCAGGCTGCTCGGCAAAGAGCACCCGGCTTTCTGTGGGATCTGCACTCAGATCATAGAGTTCCCATTCCACCTGCCCTTTTTTGTCTTCGATGCGATGCAGCTTCCAGTTTCCGTCCAGCCAGGCCGCATGCCCTGGAAAATTATCCACGGACATCGGCTCACCGATCACTCCTGCATCTTTGAAAAGGCGATTCTCACCTTCGGGTTCGCGGCCATCTGCCTGCGCAGCCAGCAGATCACTCATCCACTCCTCAGACGGTGTCGGAATGCCCTTCCCCGGCCGTTCCCAAAAACCGATCGAGCGATTCCGTTTCTTTTCAGTCCCCTCCAGCAGTGGCAGCAGATTGATACCGTCCAGCTCATGCAGTTTCTCCGGCTCCACCTTCGCCATCGCCAGCACCGTCGGAAAAATGTCGCTGGTCGTGCACGGTGCCGTGATGACCTTCGGCTCCGCGAATAACGCCGGCCACTCCATCAGCGCAGGCACCAGCAGCCCACCCTCATAAATATTACCCTTGTTTCCACGGCGACCCCCGCTTGAGCCTATTTTGGGCAGCGCCCCATTATCACTGCAGTACCACAGCACCGTGTTCTCGCTCAATTCCAAATCCTTCAACTCCTGGCGGATGCGGCCAAAGGCACGATCCATAGCCGTGATCTCTCCATAGAAATCCTGCACATTCTTCGGCTGGTCAGCATACAGTGTCCGGTCCTCTTCCAGCGCTCGGTGTGGGCTGTGTGGGGAGCCAAACCAGACCACCGCCAGGAAACGCTGCTTTTGGTTAGACTGCTGCCGGATATACTGGATAGCCAGTTCCGCTGTGATATCCGAGCTATCTCCCTTGAACTGTTTAGCCGTGCCTTCATCACTCAGGATCGGATCCATATCGAAGAAATTTGGGGCCGAAATCCAATGGTCAAAACCGCTCGCACCTGGACTTACCGGACTCGCCTTCTGCACTCCGCCCAGATGCCATTTGCCATAATGGCCTGTGCGATAGCCCGCTTCCTTCAGTACCTCCGCCACCGTGATCTCCTGCGGCCTCAGCGGGTATCCCCAAGAAAAGCAGCCAAACCGGTTTGGCGTACGTCCTGTCAAAACACTGCCGCGCGTGGGCGAGCACACGGGGGCCGCCGCATGAAAATTATCGAATCGGATTCCCTCCTTCGCCATTGCATCGAAGTTCGGCGTCTTCAGATGCGGGTGGCCATTATAGGCCATGTCTCCCCATCCCTGATCATCCGCCATCACCAAGACAATGTTCGGCGGCTCAGTGGTGATGGCTTGCGCTGAAACAGTCACGAGGAAACTCAAAAGTAGTGCTTTCATATCACAGATCGGTTTATGCAAAGGCTACGGACTGCGAGCGTACATGTCCAGACTCGCTTGCACTGGAATAAATCGGAAGCCGTCATCTCCCATCTCACGAAAGCACACACATCTGAAAGTTTGGCTGCCATCGTAACGCATGAGTAGTCGCCACATACGCCAACCCCCTTTGCGACCATGAAACTCTTTATCTCACTCCTCGCCGCCATGTCCACTGCCCTTTCCCCCGCCATCGCCGCAGATCCTGCGCCCTCATCTGGAAAAACTGAGCTCGCCGTACTCGGCGGTGGTTGTTTCTGGTGTACCGAAGCCCAGTATGAAATGCTCAAAGGCGTGAAAACCGTCGTCAGCGGTTATTGCAACGGCAGCAAGGAAAACCCCACGTACAAGGAGGTCTGCACCGGCGATACTGGCCACAATGAAGTCATTCAGATCGAGTTCGACCCCACCATCATCACCTACAAGGAAATCCTCGATTACTTCTGGATCGCCCATGATCCCACCACCCTCAACCGTCAGGGCAATGATGTGGGTGATCAATACCGCTCCGGCATCTATTACATGAATGACGAGCAGAAAAAGATCGCCGAAGAATCCATGAAAGCCGCTCAGAAAGACTGGGACCAGCCCATCGTCACCGAGATCGTCCCTCTGAAGAAATTCTACATCGCCGAAGACTACCACCAGGACTACTTCGTGAACAACCCCAACCAGGGTTACTGCCGCGCCGTCGTCAGCCCCAAAGTCTCCAAATTCCGCGCCAAACTGGCCAAGGAAGGCAAATTTAAAGAGTAAGCCCGCGAGCGGAATGAATCCGGGCCTCTATGCGCCCATCCTCCTGCTGAAAATCGATAGAAATGAGGTGGCAATGGCCGGATGGTCCGGTCCTTGTCACCTCTTCTTTTATCGGCCACATGAAGCTGCCTCAGTTCGAATCACCAGCCATGCTGGATGAGTTTAAGAAATTCATCCTCAAAGGAAACGTCGTCAGCCTTTCCACCGGAGTCATCATTGGCTCCGCCTTCAACAACATCGTCACCGCTTTTACCAAAGGCATCGTCGAGCCCATCCTCGCCATCTTCGGTGGCAACGATCTCGGCACCTCCAATTGGAAATTCAAAATCTGGGAGAAAATGGCGACCGTCACCGAAAAGGTCAACGGCGTCGAAGTGAAGACCGAAAAAATGATCCCCGTACTCCTGGATGTTGGAGCCATCATCGGCAGCGTCATCGGATTCCTCATCACAGCAGCCATCGTCTTTTTCATCATCGTCAAGCCAACCAACAAGCTGCTGGACCTCGTCGTAAAAAAAGACACGCCACCCGCAGCCCTACCGCCGGATGTCGCCCTTCTCACCGAGATCCGCGACATGATGAAACGCCAGGAAGAAGCGGCCAACCGCAGCCAGTCCCCCGTTTTGTAGTCCCGCCTTAAGGCGGATTCTTTGAACACCGCACCCAGCCTTTTTTACGCATTAAGTGCCCGCTGCCGCAGGAAGTGGTCCACCACTACCAAGTGCACCATCGCCTCCACCATCGGCACGGCACGCGGCAGCACGCAGGCATCGTGACGGCCACGGGCTGAGAGCGTCGTATCCTCGCCGGTGTTGGTCACCGTCTTTTGCTCTCGCAGGACAGTGGCGGTCGGTTTGAAAGCCACACGGAAAACGATTTCCTCGCCGTTGCTAATCCCGCCTTGGATACCGCCGCTGCGATTGGTGCGGGTGCGCACATTTTCGCCGTCCATATAAAATTCGTCATTGTGCTCCAGACCCGTCATCAGCGTCCCGGCAAAGCCGCTGCCAATTTCAAAGCCCTTCGTGGCAGGCAGGCTCATCATCGCCTTGGCCAGATCTGCTTCCAGTTTGTCAAAGACCGGTTCTCCCAGCCCGGCGGGCACTCCCCGCACCACGCATTCCACCACACCGCCCACGCTGTTTCCCTGACTGCGCACGCTTTCTATCAACTCGATCATCCGCTCCGCCGCATCAGGATCGCAGGTCCGGACAATGTTGGATTCGATCAACTCGGATGTCAGCGTCTCAGGCACCTTGGCTTCCAGATGCTGGATGGTCTTCACGTAAGCCAGGCATTCATAGCCCTTTAGAGACTGTTGGAGCACTTTGCGGGCGATGGCCCCGGCTGCGACACGGCCAATGGTTTCACGCGCGCTGGAGCGGCCTCCACCCGAGACGGCTCGGATGCCATACTTCGCGTCATAGGTATAGTCGGCGTGGCTCGGCCGGTATGCCTGCGCCATCTCCGTATACGCTGAGGGACGCTGATCCGTATTCCTCACGAAAAGGCCGATGGGCGTACCCAGCGTCACACCATCCAGCACTCCAGACAGGATCTCCGCCTTGTCATCCTCTTTGCGGGGCGTCACAATCTTGCTCTGCCCTGGGCGACGCCGGTCCAGCTCACTTTGGATGTCCTCCACGGTCAAAGGGATACGCGGCGGGCAGCCATCAATGACAACACCCACCCCGGGACCATGGGATTCACCCCAAGTGCTGATGCGGAAAAGAGTGCCGAGGCTGCTGGACATAGGGTGGGTATGATGGACGGCAGAGATGCCTGTGCAAGCAAAGCTGTGCTCAGAGTGAGTTATGCCTCTTATGCCCAGTCTCTGAGATTGAATAAGGGTAGCTCAATTAAATCTCCTTATCCGTATAGGCTGGGCATAAGACCAATAAGCCTGTTCCTCTGCCCAAACCGGGCCGTTCCACAGTTGCTTTCTCTGCGGATAAAATTGCGCATAGGCTGTGTATCCTCACGAACAAGTCTCAGTTATGAGGGTTGCTCGCAGAGTTGAGGGGAGTTATCGGCCTCTTACTCACACTTAATGACAGAAATTTTAGTGGATTTAATATTCAGGGAAGCCAGACTTTTAAGTTGTGCTATAAGAGTTGGAGATTCCAAAGCTGCTTTAGCCGATGCTGTCTCCGCTTCTTTCTTGCTGTTTCCGCTTCCAGTTCCAAGCACGGCACCCATCCAATTGACGCTGGCTTCGAAAGACTTGGCGTGATCTGGCCCGGATTGACCGAGGATCTCGTATTGAGGAGGCATGGGCCCTACCGACTGGATGATTTCCTGAAGCTGCCCCTTCGGATTCTGGTCTCCTGGATTCACCAGCAGCTTTTCCAGATCCTCACTAAACAAGAATCGTGCGAAGCGCTGCGCTTCGGCAATACCTCCATCCAGATAAATGGCCCCTGCGACAGCTTCCAAGACATCCGCCAGCGTGCTTTCCCGCTCGCGGCCACCATTGGCCTGTTCGCCACGGCCCATGATCAGAAAACTTCCCAGTTTTAACCGGCGTGCGACATTGGCCAAAGCCTTGGTGGAAACGATTTGGGAACGCAGGGTGGTCAGCTTCCCCTCGTCCGCCTTGGGCAGCCTTTGATAGAGCAACTCCGAAAGCAACAGCTGCAGGACGGCATCTCCCAGGAATTCCAGGCGTTGATTGTCTGCCTGGACCCGCTGCGCCTCATAGCCGACACTTCCGTGAGTCAGGGCCATCGTCAGCAATTGACGATCACGAAAGGAGTAACCAAGGACAGATTCGAGCACTTCCATGAGACCAGGAGAATTTCACACGCCTTGTTCCAGAGGGTAGAACGGCTGTCAACGTGAACAGCGGGAATGGGGTGATCGACGGGGCTCGAACCCGCAACAACCAGAATCACAATCTGGGGCTCTACCATTGAGCTACGACCACCATCTGAAAACTAGCGAAGCGGAACATAATGCAGTGTTGGCTCAGCGCCAGCACTTTTTTGCAACCTGCTTCTCACACAGAATGGTTAAGACAGGAAAAATTAGCAGTTGTCAACCGGGTCCACGCGCAGCACTCTTAGACCGCCCGGATTTCTGAAAAATCCGCGCTGAGTTATCTATGCCTCCTCCTCGTCGTTCAAATAATCGTGGCGGACCACGTCGTCCATCGGGTCCATCCCGTGGCGGTTCCGGTCGTCGCCCCCCTCCGCCCCCGCCACCTGAAGACGAACTGAAGCAGAAGGAAGAGGCCATTGAACTTGATGGCGTCATCTCTGCCGTTCTCGCTGGTACCATGTTCCGCGTAAAGCTGAAGAACGGTCATGAAGTTCTGGCCCACATCTCCGGCAAGATGCGCAAGCGCTTCATCCGTCTGGTGATCGGTGACAACGTGAAGATCGAAATGTCGCCTTACGACATGGACAAGGCCCGTATCGTCTATCGTCTCTGAGTGCGATGGCCCGGGATATTGTTTACTTCGACCTGGAAACCCGCCGCACCGCCAATGATGTGGGCGGCTGGGGGAACAAGCACAAGATGGGTATTTCCGTCGGTGTCACCTTCAGCACCCGGCTTGGGGAATACCGCATCTTCCAGGAAGAGGAAACGTCCGATCTGATCTACCAGCTCACGCGGGCAGATCTCGTCGTCGGTTTTAACCATGTCAGCTTCGACTATGAAGTGCTCATGGGTCATACCATCTTCGACTTCCGCGACCAGGTCCGGGATCTGGACCTGCTGGTGGATCTTGAGAAAAAGCTCGGCCACCGGCTCAAGCTGGATGCCGTCGCCTCAGCCAGCCTGGGTACGGGCAAGACGGCCGATGGTCTCGATGCTATCCGCTGGTGGCAGCAGGGAAAGATCGCCGAGATCGCCGAATACTGCGCCTTCGATGTTAAGGTAACCAAATGCGTTCACGAATACGGTGCCAAAAATGGCTTCGTCAAATACCATGACCGCAACGGTCGTGAGCAGCAGGTGGCTGTGGACTGGAAGATCGACTGAGGTGCTGCCGACTTCACTTTTCCTTGCGGCGTAGCGTCACGAGGAGTGCAGCGTGGTCACTGTGGGAAAGAGCCCAGACCTTGCGGGCTTCGACCGTCTGCCAGTCTCGGCCTAACCAAAGATGATCCAAACTGAGCAGGGGAAGCCCCAGTGGCCAGGTTTCTTTGAAGCCTTCTCCTGCATCCTCCAGTGCGTGGGTATAGCGTGCGCGGTATCCATCGAGAAGAGCGGACTCCAAAGGCGTATTGAAATCACCCATCAAGAGCGCATCGGAACGTCCTTGTGTATGGGAAAGAGCATCCTCCAACTGGCCTTTGCGCCAGTGCAGTGGATGCGGGTAAACATCCGCGACCACGACCGGGAAAGTTGGGCCGAGGCCTGTGACTTCATAGCATGCATAGGCACCTGAGCGCTCCAGAGTACCCCAATCGCGGCGGGTATAGTCCACACGCGAAGCCCAGAGAATACCACGGCGCATCCATTCCACCTTATAGCCCGGCAGCATGGATTCATAGATGCGGCATCGATCTTCCATGTTCTTGCGGCCCGGCTCCACAAAGGCTGCGAAATGGGGCTTGAAGTCGCGGATCAGATCTACCATGCCCTGGTGTATAGTGGTCGGATGGGACAGATTCCAGTAGAGGATACGCACCTCTTGGTTCTTATCCCGCACTAAGCCAGCAGGCGGACCGCTGCCCCAGGAGCTGGCGATCCAGGTGGATGCCAGGGCCAGGCTGGTGATCGCTGCAGCCAGACGGGAGCGTTTGCCTGCCTTTGGCCAAACCAAAAGGATGACAGCGAGTGCCAGCAGGCATGGCTTTGGCATCGCATAAAACAGAAGCCGCAGGCCAAACAGATGATCCTTGAGACCGAACTGGAGGACGAGTCCCAGCCCAAGCCCCGCCCAGCCTGAGATCAGGCAAAAGCGGAGCAGCCGGGAAAGGATCATTGCCGGATTGGCTTAAACAGCGCGTTCCAGCTTCTCATCAATACGGGCCACAAGGGTGTCCAGCACCTCACTGTTGCCAAAGCGCTTCAGCACATCCGCTAGGAAACCTTCGATGATCAGCTTGCGGGATTCACTGTCGCTGATGCCGCGGGCCTTCAGGTAGAAGAGCTCTTCATCGCTGATGGGGCCGCTGGTGGCACCGTGGCTGCACTTGACCTGGTCAGCATTGATCTCCAGACCAGGAAGCGAAGTGGCTTCGGCTTCATCACTGTTGAGCAGGTTGCGGCAAGTCTGATAGGCGTCCGTATAATGGGCGGTTTCATCCACGGTGATCAGGCCGCTGAAGATGCTGCGGGATTTGCCATACAATGCATTCTTGTAAAGAAGGTCGCTCGTTGCATGCGGGGCCATGTGGTTCTGCAATGTCCGCTGATCCACGATCTGGTCACCGATAGGCAGTGAGACGCTGAGCATGTCACTGCGGGATCCCTGGCCGATGAGGTCACTGACGGTTTCACTGCGGCTGAACGCGGCACCGAGCTGGACCTGAAAGCTCTTCACATTGGCGTCACGACCGGCGACGATGCTGGAAAGATGCAGGGCCTGCGCATCGTCCGCCAGCTCCTGGCAGGCAGCATAGGTGATGCGGCTACCAGTGCCACTGACGAGGTCAGCAACGGCGATGCTGAGCCCGCCTTCACCTTCCAGGCTGCGGTAATGGTCCACCACGCTCACTTCAGCATTGTCACCGCTAACAATAAGTGTGTGCGGGAAAATGGCGGCATGATCACCCACCACCCAATGGAAAACCTCAATGGGTTTTTCGATGGCCACATTCTTCGGCAAGACGATGACGGTACCTGCCTTGACATGGGCCAGATGCAGCGCGGCAAACTTGGCCGAGCCGAGGGTCATCTCCCGTTTCATGAAGTGATCCTTCAGCACATCGCCATGTGACTTCAGAGCTTCAGCGAAGTTCACACAGACCACGCCGACTGGCAGGGCATCGGTTTCTGAAAGCACCAGCTCATCATTCACAAAGACAAAGCGGGCCGTGCGTTCCTTCAATCCCTCGGATGCTAAGATAGCCGCCTGCTTCTGGGCTTCCGTGGCTGGCATGGCCGGGCGATGCTGAGCCAGCTCCATGTTTTTGGCATTGGAATAACGCCAGTTTTCATCCTTGATGCTGGGCGTCGGAAGCTTTTGAAACTCCTCCCAGGCCGCTTCAGAGCGGGCTAAGAACCAGCCTGGAGCGGAGGTTTCATCACGCACAGGCGCAATGACTTCAAGACCGGAGGGAGCAGGGATGGCAGGAGTGTCAGACACAGGATCGAGGTTAAGTTTGGGAGTGGGGGAAAGGGTAGCGGGCATGGAAAAATCTGGCTAGACTGGCTAGAATGAAAAGGTTATGCTCGGTTTATGAAAGCCGTTAAAAAAGAGTGGCAACTCCAGGAAGCGAAGAACCGCTTCAGTGAGGTGGTCAACCAGGCGCTGACCGACGGCGCGCAAACCATCACCCGGCATGGCAAGCCTGTCGTCGTGGTGTTGTCACAAGAAGAGTTCAGGCGGCTGGCTCCAAAGAAAGAAGAGAAGGAGTGGAGCATGCTGGAGCACTTGCTGGCCTGTCCGGACAAGACGTTGCACAAACGGGTCTTTAGGACCCCAGGTGCACCGCGTGATGTTGATTTCTCATGAAGTATCTGCTCGACACCATGGTCGTCAGCGAGCCGACCAAACGTAAACGAGAGCCAAAAGTTATTCAGTGGCTTATCGCACAGGATGCTGATTGCGCCATCTCCATCCTGACTCTGGGCGAAGTGGAACGCGGAATCGTGAGCATGGCCCCTAGCCAGCGGAAACGTAATCTGACGGAGTGGTTTAACAGCTTTGCGGAGCACATGGAGCAGCGTAACCGCATTCTCCCGGTGGACCGCACGTTGATGAGTTTTTGGGGTCCGGTTTACACTCGAGAAGAGCGACTGACCAAGCGCAAGCCGCCCTTTGTCGATACGATTCTCGCGGCTACCGCTGAACTGCATGGGCTGACACTGGTGACGCGCAATGAAAAGGATTTCCCGAAGAGTCTGAGCCTGATTAATCCTTGGAAGATCTGAAGAGGAGCGGGGTCCAGTGTTTCGAGATGCACGCGCAGACCAGCCGCCGCAGACTTTGCGGTCATCACTTAGGTTATTATGATGAAGCTGGGAGAGCATGATTTCTACAGATGACGGATCAGGGCTGTTCTGCGGAAGCGGGTTTTACTGCAGTGGATTTTGCTTGCTGGATAACCAGAAGTTGGTCAAGCTTGGTTTCGATGGAATCCATCCTTACACGCAGGGTGTTAACTAAGCGGAGAATCCACCAGATGAACACATAGGCAAGTATAGGCCATATTACGGCCAAGGCTTGGTTTAACGAATGCATCAGCCGACGCTGCCCTCCATTTCGAGATCAATGAGGCGCTTGAGCTCGACGCTGTATTCCATGGGGAATTCTTTGACGAGGTCGTTGATGAAGCCGTTGACGCTGAGGCTCATGGCCTCGGCTTCACTGAGGCCGCGCTGCATAAGGTAGAAGATCTGATCGGCACTGACCTGGCTGACGCTGGCTTCGTGCTGCGTAGAGTGCTGGTTGCCGCGCACGCTGATGGCCGGGTAGGTATCGGTGCGGCTGTTGGTGTTGATTAGCAGGGCATCGCACTCGGTGTTGTTCTTGCAGCCTTTGAGGTGCTTCGGAATATGGACCAGACCGCGATAGGTGCTGCGGCCTTCACCAATGGAGATGGACTTGCTGATGACGTTGCTGGTGGTGTCATCGGCAGCGTGCACCATCTTGGCACCAGTGTCCTGATGCTGGCCGGTGTTTGCCAGAGCAATGCTGATGACCTCACCACGGGCGCGCTTGCCCTTCATGATGACGCCGGGGTACTTCATGGTTAGGCGGCTTCCGATGTTGCAGTCGATCCAGCGCACTTCAGCATCTTCATGGGCGATGCCGCGTTTGGTGACGAGGTTGAAGACGTTACTGCTCCAGTTTTGCACGGTCACGTATTGGATCTTCGCACCCTTCATGGCCACGAGTTCCACCACGGCGCTGTGCAGCGTGGCGGTTTCAAATTTAGGGGCAGTGCAACCTTCCATGTACATCAGCTCCGCGCCTTCATCGGCGATGATGAGCGTACGCTCGAACTGGCCGAACTGCTCGGAGTTGATGCGGAAGTAAGCCTGCAAAGGATGCTTCACTTTCACGCCTGGAGGCACGTAGATGAAGGAACCGCCAGAGAACACGGCGCTGTTGAGGGCGCTGAATTTGTTGTCGCCAGTCGGGATGACTTTGCCGAACCACTTCTTGAAAATCTCGGGGTGCTTGTGCAGGCCCTCGGTGCTGTTGACAAAGATGACGCCCTGCTCCTCCACGGCGGCCTTGATGTTGGAGTAAGCAGCCTCCGAGTCATACTGAGCCTCCACGCCGGCGAGGAATTTTCTTTCCTGCTCCGGAATGCCCAGGCGGTCAAAGGTGCGCTTCACATCTTCTGGCACATCGTCCCAGGAACGCTTCGGCTTCTGGCCATCGGAGAGGTAGTAGCGGAACTCGTCGAACTTGATGTTCTCCAGATCCTTGGTGGCCCAATGCGTAGGCATGGGCTTGCTCTGGAAAATCTTGAGCGCTTTGTGGCGGAACTCACGGATCCAGTCGGGGTCGTTTTTGACATCGGCGATGAAGTCCACCGTCTTTTCGGTGATGCCGAAGCCGGAGTCGAACTTGTTGCGCTCAGGGAACGTGAAGTCCCCCACGCTATCAACCTTGATGTCGGAAATGTCGTTGTCTGGGGCGGTGACCATAATAAGAAAGTGTTTGGTGTTCAGTTTTCAGTGCTCAGCTCAGCCAATCTTGGAATGCTTGGTTTTGGTGGAGATGAGCTGGAGGAAGCGGTCGTAATCGGACTCGGAAGAGAAGGCGGTTTTTGGGAGCCAGTTGAAGGCTTTTTTATGACTGTAAATCATAGCGCCATCAGGTGTGGAGATGCTTTCAATGAAGTAATCCCAATCGAACTTCCCCTCTCCTAGTGGCATTCTCACCAATAAGCCTTGATCATTAAATTGGTATGACACCGTAGTTCCGAATGATGGAGAAGTCTTCAAGGCTCGCAGGTAGATTCGCGGCCCCATCCAATAAGCCAATGCTAATAAGAGCGCGGCTCCCACCAAAAACCAATACTGCGGGAACATCTGGATTTTACCCTGGCTGATAATTGAGGGAATGGTGGAGATAACTACAAGTGCAACGGCCACCCAAAGAGGCCAGCCAAACACTGTGGAACGACGACTGTGCCATTTGTACCCCGCCAACATTGTTGGAGCATCAAAAGGCATAGTCGCTGTAATCTCTTCGTTCATTCAATTAGTTAGGCAGCAGCGAGCAGCTCTTCCTTGACCCAGTCGTAGCCTTTTTCTTCGAGCTTGAGGGCGAGTTCTTTGCCGCCGGTGTGGACGATCTGGCCGTCGATCATGACGTGGACGATGTCGGGCTGGATGTAGTTCAGCAGGCGCTGGTAGTGGGTGATGACGAGGAAGCCGCGGTTCTCGCTGCGCATGGCATTGACGCCACGGGAGACGACCTTGAGGGCATCGATGTCGAGGCCGGAATCGGTCTCATCAAGAATGGCATACTTCGGCTCCAGCATCATGAGTTGGAGGATCTCGTTGCGCTTTTTCTCGCCGCCGGAGAAGCCTTCGTTGACGCTGCGGCCGGTGAAGCTGCGGTCCATTTCGAGCTGGTCCATGCGTGCATAGAGCTGCTTGTAGAATTTGATGGCGTCAATGTCCTCGCCTTTCGGCAAGCGGGCCTTGAGGGCGGCACGAAGGAAGTTGGCGTTGCTGACGCCGGGGATCTCATGCGGATACTGGAAGGCCAGAAAGAGCCCGGCGCGGCTGCGGGCATCCACGGCCATATCGAGGATGTTTTCGCCATCCAGGAGGACTTCACCGCTGGTGACTTCGTAGTCTTCGTGGCCGCAGAGGACCTTGCTCAGAGTGCTTTTGCCAGAGCCGTTGGGGCCCATGATGGCGTGGACTTCACCCGGATTGATCGTGAGGTTGAGGCCTTTGAGGATTTCGCGGCCGGGGATCTGGGCGTGGAGTGCTTTGATTTCGAGGGACATGAGGGAGTTTAAGAAAGGGTTAGGCTTTGTGGGAACACGCGTTGCAGGTTCCGTGGATGGCGATGTCCATGCGGGTGACCTTGGTGCCAGCGGGCAGGTTCCAGAATTTGGCTGGGTCGAAGTCGGCCGCAGGGTGGGCATCAATGACCTTGCCGCAGGTCTCGCAGTGAAAGTGGACGTGCTCGTGGAGGTTGGCGCAGTAGCGGGACTGGCCGCGCTCAAGCTGGACCTGGCGGATGAGGCCGTGGGTGGTCAGGTGCTCCAGACAATTGTAAACGGTGGCGAGGGAGATGCTGGGGGAGCGCTCCTTGACCTTGGCGAAGAGATCGTAAGCCGTCGGGTGGTCATTGGACTCGGCCAGGGCCTGGAAGACCTCCCGACGGTGCGGGGTCAAGCGAGCATCCGTGCCCAGCACGGCCAGACGGCAGTCCAGGCCGCTGGGCTTGGATGAAGAACGTGGGGATGGAGTGGCCATGTTAGAATTAGAATTGGAATGATTCTAATGTATTGGATACGTCAAGGAATCAAGGGGGGATTCGAGATGCAGTGGAATTTGGGGTAGAAGGAAGTACTCAGTGCTCAGTTCGGAGCGCACAGTGCGTTGATGAGATCAAGATGGTATTTATAAAAATGGTTATGGGGGTTATGGATGATAAGGCTTATTGGAAGGCGGATGGGGATGGGGAGAAATTGAATTTTATCCCCATTTGGGGATCATTTGAGTTAATAGCTTGAGGATGAGTGTCTTAGCATGGGGATTGGTTCCCCATGGAGTCCCCATTGGGGGATGGTTGGGGAATCATGGGATTGCTAGATTCGATCTGCATTGGGTCTGAAGGGAAGATTGAAAAGGGTAGGTTTGCGGATAGAATACATTATTTATGGATGTTTACAAGGTGGTGATGAAGAGGATAGGTAGGATGGATGGGGCCATGCACTGAAACTCCCAAATCACCACTGGTTCTTTTTGCCGCAATGGGGCAGAGGGGCAGATTTCTTATTCAGTCTCACTTCATTCGCTGCTCCTCCGCCCCCCTCGGTTAAGTCGGTTGATTGGGTAGAGAGTCGAGATGAGGTCTGGAACAGCACAAGGTATAGCTACTTGAGGTGCTTGAGGAAGAAGGCGACCGTTCGGGACTGAATTTCGGAGCGGGGTGGATGGATGGATTCGCCGCTGAAACCGTGGCCGGCTCCTTTGGAAATGAGGCATTCGATGGGGATGCCTTTGGCGGTGGCGGCGTCGCGGAGGGCGATGGCGTTTTGAAAGTTGAGGACGATGTCATCATCCCCATGGGCGACAAAGATGGGAGGGCTGTCGGCACGGAGGAGCTCGATGGGGCTGAGCTTGAGGGCGAGGTCGCGTTTTTCCTCAAGAGTGCCGCCGAGGAGAGGGAGGAGACGCTGGGGCCGCTCGAAATTGCTGCCTTTCATGAGTTCGCGGTCCACAAAGGAGACGAGTGGATAGTATGAAGCCACACAGCGGATCCTTACGGGTGGACCGGGGATGGCTGGATCGCAGGGATAGTCTGCATCCTCTCCCAGGGCAGTAACGAGGGTGAGGTGGCCGCCGGCAGAGGAGCCAAAGGTTGCGATGCGCTCGGGATCAATGCCATAGTCCCCGGCGTGTCGGGCCAGGAAACGCACGGCGTCCTTGCAGTCGGCCACGGCATCATTGGCAGTGGTGGGCTGGCCGTCCACAAGGCGGTATTCAATGCTGGCACAGGCGATGCCTTCCTGGTTGAGGCTGCGGATGACGCCAATGATGTCCTGACGGAGGGCTTTGTATTTATCCCCCTTCCCCCAGCCACCGCCGTGGATGTAAACGACGAGAGGCGCTTGATCGAACTTCTTTTCCAACGGCTGAAAGAGCATGAGGTCCAGCTTCTGACCTCCGGCTTCTTTGAAGACGATGTTATTGATGATCTTCAGGTCCGCTGGAAGGCGGGGGATGTGAGCGGCTGTTTCCTCGGGAGCAGAGAAGGCGAAGTTGAAGAAGAGCAGACTCTGGATAGTCAACAGAAGGGAAAGCAGTTTCATGGAGAGGAGTATGGGAACGTGGTTTTTTTAACCCTTCTTTGACCGTTCTCCCGGCTTTACATACTGGATTAGGATTGTCATGAAACGAGGCGACTCTATCGCATAGGCATAAGAGTTGCCTAATTGAGAAATGGGCCTAGAAGGGTAGATGCTTATCTGGCGCGCCACAGGAAATTTGCTTCTATTTTTCAGCTATTGCTTTGTGTGTGATGCCAAATCTGAGACGCTGCCTGGAAAGGAACGTGAGATGGTGGTGCAGAGAGATGCTACTCCGCTAGGAAGCCGGACCCAGGTGGTTTTAAGCTATGCGGATGTGATTGAGCGTGTGCGGGACAGCGTGGTGACAGTGTATGTTTCCCGAGCGAGCAAAGGTGAGGATCGTGAGGACAGTGAGGAAAATCCTTTTGATCTTGTCCCAAGACGAAGATCCATTGATGACGATTCAGAAGAAAAGTATCAAGGCAGCGGGAGTGGTGTCATTCTTACTCAGGATGGATTGATCGTCACAAATGCCCATGTGGTGAAGGATGCGGACAAGATTTACATCCGGCTACGTGGGAGAGAAGAAGACATGGAAGCAGTGATGATGGGCATTGACCCGGCGACGGACATCGCCGTGCTCAAGATGGAGGCGGAGAGTCTGAAGCCGTCCACTCTGGGGGATAGCAGCGTGGTGCGTCCAGGGGATGTAGTGCTGGCCATCGGCAGTCCTTTCGGGCTGGAGCAGACGATCACCCTGGGTATCATCAGTGCTACAGGCCGGGGTACACTGGGGCTGATTGACGGAGGGATGGAAGATTTTTTGCAGACGGATGCGGCGATCAATCCTGGCAATTCGGGAGGGCCTTTGCTGGATGGATTGGGGAGGGTGATCGGCATTAATACGGCCCGCTACTGGGGAGATAACATCGGCTTTGCCGTGCCGGCCAATCTGGTGCTAAAAGTCGCCGGAGATTTGTACCGCCATGGATGGGTGGTGCGAGGTTTTTTGGGGGTGCATACACTGGAGGTGACTCCGAAACTGGTTGGAGAACTGAAGCTGCCCAAGAAGGCGCGGGGTGTGATCATCAACAGTGTGGAAGCCGATGAAGCTGCTGCGAAGGCTGGATTTCATTCGGGAGATCTGGTCATTGAAGTGAATGGCCGACGGGTGGAAAATGGGGCAAGATTTCGCCTCAGTCTGGCCAGTCAGCAGCCGGGTGATGAAGCGACTTTCCAGGTGTTGCGCGATGGGAAGGAAATCAGCCTTCAAGCTAAGCTGGGAGACCCTCCCGAATTGAGGGCAGCGCGTGCTATCGCAGCGAAGGCGGAGCCGTCCGATCATGAGTGGGCTCCCGGTCTGTTTGTGGCGGAGGTGGACCGGGATTGGAGGATGAAGCTAAAGCTGTCCCCCCAGATAAAAGGCCTGGTGGTCACGAAGGATTTCAAAATCCAGGATCGTGGTGTCCATCTCAGTGCCGGAGACCAGATCTTGCTGATCAATGGCAAGCCGGTGAAAAACCAGGCAGAGGCTAAAGCGCAGCTGGCTTCGCTAAAAACTCAGATCCTATTGCTTAAAATCCGGGGAGCGGAGGATGAACGTTTTGTGGCGGTGCCGCGTGTGCCCTGAAGAATCCAAGTCATTCCCCTTTTCCAAATTGTATGATGAATTCGTCTTTATCCTGTATCTTGCTGGCAGCTCTGTGGTGGCCGGGAGTCTTGTCCGCCCAGAATCAGGATGTGCCCGAGCCGCCTGCGGAGTGGAAGGTGGAATTTCAGCCGAGGACAGCATCCGCACTGTTGGGACATCTGGGAGAGCCTGAAATAGGCTCACCGATGAATACGCGTGATCTCAGGATGGTCTGGCATGAGAGCGGGCGTCTTTTCTTTTCTAATACAGGGATCCATATCCCCCCTTCCGAGCAGATCATTCAGGTATGGAGCTACCCGACGGCAACATCCCCGGCGAAATGCAAGGGCAGTCTCAACGTGGGGGGATCTTGGTCGCTCTCTGCAGCGGGTGACCGGTTGTGTGCCCAAGCCTACGCGCCCGCCGAAAAGTATCACTATGACAAGAATGAATTTCATGCGGTGAGCTGCTTTCGGTTTCCTGAGGGCGTGCGAATATGGAAGTGCGCTTTTGATACTGGCAATTATGCGAGGCTGGTAGCCACCTGTTTCAGTAAAGACGACAAGCGGGTCCTGGCCGCCACTTACAATGAAGGTCTGTCCACATTGCATTTATTGAATGCGGAAACTGGGGCCGAAGAAAGCCGGTTGGTCGTGTCAAACCATCAAGAGCGAAGGTGCTCCGAGAGCTGTCTGGTGGCTTTGGGAGATGAGTTTGCCCTGATTATGCAATCCGAGTCCCAAGGGGCCAAAATATTTCAAGTAAGGCTGAATCCACTGAGACTGGATCCGGCCCCTTTTGAAAATTTGTCTTTGGGTGATCTACATCGTCTGGTGCGTAGCAAGGACGAACGCTACCTGGCTGTATCCAGCAGTGATAGCTATGAAATCCTGGAGGCAAAAAGAGGTATGTGGGAATCCTGCCTGGATGGCCGTGCCCAGGGGGTGTGGTCTGGTAACGGCAGATTTTTAAATCCGATGGTTTTCTCACCCGACAGCCGGTTTTTGTTTGTGAGCACGTCCGCAGAAGCGAAGGTGATCGACATCGCCGCACGAAAGGTGATCAAGGATGAACTAGGAGGTGCAGAGGGGGCCGTTTATTCGCCAGACGGGTCAGTGATTTTGGTGGCGGAGCACAGCGGCATCGGTGTCTGGAATACGAGGGACTGGAGCTACCGGCCTTCCATCGAAAGCCAGCATGACTGCCCGGTATCGGGGGTGAATTTTTTACCTGATGGCAAAACGCTGATCTCTCGAGACCACAATGGCCTGATCGTATGGGATTTACCCACACGAAGAGCGCGAGCTTCGCTCAAAAGCTCACGGACCCAAGCCCAGTTTGGAGCTTTTGTTCTGGTCAATGGGATGCGGGACATCATCGCCAGTGACGGCTGGGACTACTTGCGCTGGCCTATGCCTTCTTTACAAGGTCCGCCGCCTGCCAAGCCTGTGAAAAAGTTGGGTGTTCCGGCCTTTGGAACAGTGCTTAGCCAGGCCGAGTCATGCACGCACCAAAGCATCTTTGCAGATAAAACAGGCCGTCAGCTGATTACGGTGTCGTCTGGGAGCGTGCATCTGAGGGATGTATCGGCACCCGGTACGGTCAAGACCTTGTCATCATTGGAGAATACTAGATTCAGCGACTATGAGCATCTGGTCTTTTTGGATGAACAGAATATCTGTTTGCATAATTCGGAAGGTGAAATTTTCCATGTGAATCTGAAAACGGATCAGCTAACTGAACTGACCGAGATGAAGGATGCCTCGTATAAGGGGCTGTGGATTCCTGGCAGGCGGTGGTATGCAACTCTGGGCAAGGCTGGTGTGCAGTTCATTAATGCAGGAACTGGAGCCGTGGCACAGACTTTGCGTAAAATGAAGGGGAATGTGGATTTTAGCCATACCTACATCCAAGGAGCGTTTGGAGCAGCGGTCACCAAGAATGAAAAAATGGTGGCGGCTTTTATGTCAGACCGTTTGCACGGCATCAATTACGTGAGTCTTTGGGACCTTGATTCGGCACAGATGCTAGCTTTGCAGATGCTGCCTGGGATGAGTATGAACTGCCTGGACTTTTCCCCGGATGGAAAGACCCTGGCGGTGGGACATGGGAACACGGCGATTTCCCTGTGGGATGTGGACAAGATGATCGCGGCAGCTCCGCCGCCTGCGGAAATTCCGGTGGTGGCTTCAAGCGCTCCGAGAGTGCGTCCTAAGGTGGCACAAGCTGAAGAAGAGCCATCTGGTCCTGTGCCCGATGCGGAAGGTCATCTATGGACTTTCCGTCCAGACGGTTCCTGCGCGGTAGAATCCCGCCTGCCATCATTTGGGAAACTGAAAGTGAATGGAAAGCCGTTTGTCAGCCAGCGGGTATCCTACTTCAAGGCAGAAAAGGAGCTGATACGCAGCCCATTTGCCCTGGATCATTTTGGAGTGATCGAAGGGGAGGGGGTGTGGGTGAGCCGCCACTTGGGTGTGCATGCAATGTTCATGATGGCAGAAAATATTCTGCATGCGGTGGACAGCTTTACCAATGTAACTGACAAAGCAGTGAAGACCGAGATCAGTTTTGAAATCGAGTATCCGGCTGATGCCAAAGGGCTACTGACAACTCCGGATGCGCCGTTAACCATCCCACAAGACGGGCGGTTTTCACTGGGGAAGGATGACCTCTGGATCGCGGCTTCAGGGTCTGGAAAAGTGGGGGAAACGCTGGCGGCTGTGCGTGTGCAGACGATCGTCAAGAAGCAGTCTCCCCAGGTGCAATGGGATGCGATGAGCAAAAAGCTGCTGGTCACTTATACCGCAGAGATTCCGCCCGGTGAGACACGCTGGCTGGCGCATGGTGTAAGTCTGGTCCGACGTTATACTGAGGGGGGGATTGATGCGGTGACTGGTTTTCCCAGCCATGCCGAGGTCGGCTACCATGTGCCTCCTGGAAATGACGCCCAGATCCTCAATTTTGGCCGACCTGATCTGGGGAGTCCTGATCATGTGAAGCTTCCTCAATTCTCCTCCACGATGGACGAGGAGAACAGTGATTCTAAAACGAAACGAGACCTGGACGGCCTGGGTTTTACCTGGGCAGAGCAACATGACAAGGGGAGATATGGGGAAATGGGAGCGACGAGTGTCTATCAAATCTGGTTTGAGGGACGCCCTGCAAGGATGAGGCTGCCTGATTCCTTGTTGCAGCCTCATTACAACGGAAAACTGGTGATGCGGTCTGCCATCGTCCTGCATGACCCCATGTCCCCGGTGATGGTGCAGCGCCAGGATCATAATCTTGAAGGTGGAGCAGCTACCGTATGGCAGGATAAATTTTACAATCCAGATGCGGAGGCCCGGACCGTGCGCATGAGCTATGTGACTACATTCCGCTCACCTGTGGTGGCTGTGTGGGATGCGAATGGGCAAAAGCGACCACTGGCGGATCTGAAGGACACGGCTTCGGGACTGGGCGGAGCCTGCGCGTTCGTTTTGGAAGGAGCGGAGCAACCTGCCACACTGCTGGCTTTTCATCGTGAGGGCGCAGCCATATCCGCAAAGATGCGTTGGCTGGGGCCTCAGGCGATCGCGCTGGATTACGAATTTGTGATCGAGGCAAAAACGACGGTGAATCTTCTCCATGGGGCTTGTCAGCGCCCTTTAACAGCTTTTGGTGGGGCGGATAGTGCTTTTTCCGACTGGCTGCCGTTAAAGCTTAAACCTTCAGTTGCACAGCCGGGTCAAACTTCGGTCCAACCTATCATGTTGCTAAATTATATAGTAAGTCCCTCTCCATGAACCGTACCCACTCTGAAGATCTGCCCTGGAACACGCAAAATTCGCCACAGAGGAAGTATGGGGTGATGAGGCGGGGGCTTTCGCAGGCGGCGGGTTGCCCGAAGGATACGGGGACTTGGGGTGGGGGACATCCGTTTGAGGTGGAGATCCACCGGGTGGCACCGGGGAAAATCAATTTTCCGCTGCATGAGCATTCGGCGCAGTGGGAGGCTTATTATATTCTCTCCGGAATGGGCCAGGTGCGCGGGCCGAAGGGAACAGAATCGATCCAGGCGGGGGATTATTTGGTCTTTCCGCCGGGGGAGGCGCACCAGATCATCAACCATACGGAGGAGGAGCTGACTTTTATGGTGATCGCGGATCAGCCCCAGGCGGATGCGATCCATTATCCAGAGTCGGGCAAGTGGCTCTTGAAGCCCCAGAAGAAGTGCTTTGAGATGAACGAGGTGGACTACTTTAAGGGGGAAGAGTGAGGAGTGGTGCACAAAAAAGGCGCTGACCGTGGGAACGGGCAGCGCCTGGGAAAAGGGGATGGTTTAGTTATTGACCAGGGGCGGGCTCGGCAGGCTTGACCTCTTCAACCGGGGTGGCTGGTGCGGGTGCGTCTGGGACGGATTCGAGAGCCTGTGTAGGAGCGGGGGTGGGCGCAGGCAGAGTGGTGATGGTGGTGGTGCCGGTAGGGGTGGTGGCCGGGGTAGTCGCTGAGGCATCAGGGCCAGGGCCGTTCGGATCATCGGCTGCCAGGCTGGTGGCTTCTTTTTGACCAGCGACATCGGCTTTGGCCTTGGCGGCAGCCAGCTTGGCGGCATTGGCTTTGGACTTGGCGTTGGACTGCTTCAGGTAGGTGGCGTAGTCCGGGCCGCTGCCGACGATGGTGACTGGGGTGCCAAGGGTGACGCTGCGATAGATGGTGCCGGCGAATTTGGATGGCAGGCGGATGCAGCCGTGGGAGGCGCGGCGGCCTGGGCGGGGGATGGGACCGATGTGCATGCCCACGCCATCATTGGTGAGGCGCATGAAATAGGTCATCTTGGCGGCTTCAAAGCGGCCACCGGGTGGCAGGAGGTCGCGTCCTTGTTTGAAATCTGAATTAACCAGCTTGCCGTTGGCATCGTAGCCTTTGCCATAAAGGTTGGAGACTTTGTCCGCGACTTTTTCGATGATTTTGAATTCACCGGTGGGGGTGGGGAAGCTGGTGATGCCGGTGGCGACGTAGGTCCAGCCGATCTGGTCCTTGCCGTTGTAAAGGTAGGCGATCTGCTCATCCACGTTGATCTTGATGGAGGTGATGCTCTTGCCTTCGCCGGTCCATTCAAAGAGTCCGGTACGCTTTTGGGCCTCTGCTGCGGGCGGAGGCTCCGCCGTGGGGGTCTTACAGGATGAAAGACCGAGAGCAGCCACCAGGATGGTGCTTTGGAGAGTGATTCGCAGGATGCGGTTATGGGACATGGTCTGGCAGACTACGCCTAATTTCCGCTTGACTCAAGGGTCAGCACGATTTGGCGAAGATTTCGAGCAATTCGCCCGGCTGGGAAATGATGTGATCTGCACCGTTTTCGGTGAGTTCCTGGACGGAGCGGAAACCCCAGTCCACCCCGATGGCGAGCATGCCAGCGCTTTTGGCGAACTGCATATCGATGCCTGAATCGCCGACGTAGGCGCATTCATGGATGCTGATTCCTAGGGAGGCGGCGGCTTCTAAGGCACCTGCAGGATCGGGTTTATGAGGGACTTCCTGACGCTGGCCGAGAATGATATCAAAGCTGCCAGGGCCGAAGAAGTGCTCGGTCATGGGGACGGTAAAACGGTGGGCTTTATTGGAGATGACGCCGAGCTTCAAGCCGTTTGCTCTGAGTGAGTCAAGAGCCGGGACGATGCCGTCATAAGGCAGGGTCTGCTGCTGCCACAGGGTGTTATAAAGGGTCCGGTATTCCTCTGTACAAATCCGGATGAGTTCACTGTTGCGGTGGGCTGCCGGCAGGGCGCGCTCGACGAGTTTTTCCATGCCGTCCCCGACCATCTGTTTGAAAATTTCGATGTCACAGCGGGGGTAGCTGCGGGCATCCAGCATACGGTTGATGGATTCGGCGATGTCCGCGAGGGAATTGATGAGGGTGCCGTCGAGGTCGAAGATGAAAGCTTTCAGCATGCTGTGTGATGGCCCGGGATGCAGGAGACTTCAAGCATGCCTGTGTTACGGAGTCAAAGGCCGGACTGGGTGTCACCAGATTCCAGGAGGATGGGATTTTTGAGATCCCAGACGACAGGTGTGCCTTTTTGCTGGGCGGCGAGCCAGTTCAGACCTGCGTTGTAGATGATTTCGTGCGCTCCATCAAACAGGGTGATGCGGGTGCTGCCGGAGATTTTGCGAAACAGAACGGGCTTGGGGGTGCGGAGGGTCTCCTTCAGGAGTCTGGATTCGGTGGAGCCGGGCATCCAGCCAGGGCGTTTGGAACCGGGGGGAAGGATGGATATGTAAAGAGGGTCAGGCTCGGGAGCCGGCCAGGAGGATGGGCGTTGCTGGGTTTCATAATAGCTCTGAATCTCCTGGTCCGGCAGGGTTTCAGCAGCGGCCTGGTTGAAGGCTAACAAACTATGCCGAAATGGAACGCTGCCCAGGCGGCCATCCTGGATGCCATGATTGAGGTCCAGGGGCAGCTGTCTGGCCCGGGACAGCCAAGTCAGGGGCGAGCGCTTGATGGCTTCCTGCAATCGTGCGTCTGTCGGCGGTCCACCGAGGGAGGCTTCGATGTTCTGAGCATAACCATCGGGGCGGCCGTTTCTCAGATGCTCGCTATGCCAGGCTGCGATGTCGCTGATGCCGCACCAGGCTGAGACGCCCGCCCAGATTTCCGGATGCCTGCCCGCCATAAGCATGGCCATATGGCCGCCACCGCTGACGCCGATGAGGTAGATGCGGCTGGTATCCACGGCCTGGCTCTTTTTCATGTGCTCCACTGCATCAACAACGTCCTGCACGGCCAGGTCGCTGCCCATGGCCTCGGGTGTGTTGTTAGGCCCGCGGAAATTGGGGGCGATGAAATGCCAACCCATTTGACTGCACCAGTGGGCGTAGGCACGGCCATTGGAGCTTTGTTTATAGTCGCTGCTCCAAGTGTGGAGCCCGACGAGCAGGGGGCGGGCTTCCGTGCCGGGTGGAGACCACGCCAGTGCAGGCTGTTCTGTCTGGTCGGCAGAGCTGCGGACTTGGATATGCTGGAGGTTGGGTGGCCAGGCCTGGGCGTAGGCTAGGTGGCAGGCCAAGAAAAAGATCCCGGTGACAAAAATGGATTGCATGGAATCCAGAGGGTCCAACGAAGGACGGGGAGCATCAAGAATAAAATGATGCTGAGGAAGGCAACTGCTAGTGAGTGTCAAAATCAACCTAAGATGACATTTCGGTCATTTATCGACAAGTCTTTGCAAGCGCAGGAATACCCAGCGAAGATGGGGCTGCATCCTTTTATGAGGCTTCAACAACAAATCATCTCTGCGATCTTGATGTTGGTTTATGCCTTCACCGGTACATCCATGCTTCCGGCAATATTTGTTATGCTGGCGGTGTATGATGGCAGCCATAGCATCCAGGTCCGGGAATCGGATCGCGGGACCCATCTGCTGCTCCATCATGATGCGGGGAATTATACACCGGCTGTTTGTGATCATGAGAATCGGGTGGCCAAATTCATGGTCACCCTTTGCAGACCAGATCATGAGGGAGATCACTGCCTGCTGTCAGCGCACATGAGGGTCAGCATAACTTCCGAAGATCATTCTCTCAAGGGACTGGCGAAAAGCAATCAGATGCTCAACTACGGGGCGACCGAAAAGCTGGTGTTCAGCTTTCCCAGATATTCGGATAACGAAGCACAGGCAAGGATGAATGACCTGGGCCAAGCTTGTCTGAAGCACCGCCAGGAGAATTGGGGTACGGTGCAGATGCTGGTTTGAGAGGTGAGAAATGCGCGTGCCGCCATACCGCGTGCTTCTTCAGCCCGGTGGCCCATGTCGGTCCCATGAGCGGTTAGAGAAGCAAATGCAAATCATCATTTGTTAGGGGGTGGCTCAGCCGTACGAGCGCCACATCTGTCTCTTCACCCTCCCTGTGCTTCATGGGCATGCAGTTCAATATCCATGCAGAGGCGACTACAGGCCAGCACAACCCTGCCCTGATGACAGCCACAATTTCTTCACCGCTCCGTCCAACATGTCCATTACCAAGCCAGCCCATCCCGAGACTTTCATGCGGGAACTTATAAACAAGCCGTTGATGAGACCCCGTACTCTGGCTCCGCTGCTGCTGCCCACGATTTCCCTGGGTGCGGCTGAACATCTGCGCTTTGACTCCAGCTATCAGACCTATGAGGAGGCCAATGGCCGCATAGCCGTGGAGTCCTGGTATTACCGTGGTGAAATGAATCTCACGGATGAAACCCTGTTTAAATTCCAGCTCTTGAGAGATGCCATTAGTGGCGCATCGCCGACGGGGGCACTGCCGGGGGGCACCCAGCCATTTCTTTCGGACGTGGAGGATGTGCGTAATGGGATCCTGGGTGCATTGTCGCATCAGTTTGGAGACCATCGGGTGGAGGTGGAGTTTTCCCGCAGCAAGGAACATGACTACCTTTCGTATGGGCTGTCTCTGAGTGACCGCTGGGAGTTAAACCAGAAGAATACGACGCTGTCTATGGGGTTGAATTACCTGGACGATTCCATTGTGGTGCTGGGGATTGAGGATCAGTCAAAAAAGAGTTATGACCTTTTCTTTGGGGTGACCCAGCTGCTGGACAAAAACACGGTGCTGGCTGCGAACCTGACGGTGGGATACAGCGAAGGATATCTGAATGATCCGTATAAGGCCATCCAGCGCACAGACATTGTCTCTGTTTCCGATGGAATGGGAGGGATGATTGATTTCCCGACGACAAACCTGTATCGGGAAAATCGCCCGGACAGCAGGCTGCGAGGGGTGTTGCAATTGCAAGGAACGAGGTTTTTTGACAAGTTTCAAGCCGCGTTGGACGCGACGGTGAGGCTGTCCACCGATGATTATGGTGTGTTTTCCCAGAGTCTTCAGGTGGAATGGAGGCAAGCGCTTGGGAGCAGGCTGGAGCTGACGCCGTTTTTCCGTTACTACAGGCAGAACGCGGCCGATTTTTTCCACAATACCCTGGATGATGTGTCTGTGGCAGACCCTGCGGAATATCCCAGCGGAAGGGGGCCACACTATTCGGCGGATTATCGCCTTTCCTCCATGAGCTCTCTGAGCCTTGGGCTGAAGGCCCGCTGGCGTGTGAGTGATAACATCTCCCTGTCTGCCGCCTATGAGCTTTATGACATGAGCGGCACAGGATCACAGCAGGCACCTGCTCAGGCTTATCCGACGGCGAGCATATGGACCTTTGGCGTGACCATCGAATTTTAAACCATGTCCGCTCACCAACAAAACCAACCGATGCGGATCACGCCGGACAGCCGTGGAGTGCGGAGTATTCCTTTCCATGCTTTGGGGGCACCCTGCGGTGTCCAGTTTCGATGCGATGACGATAAAAGGTCATTGCAATTTGTGGCGGATGCCTTGGGCTGGCTGGGTCATTTTGAAGCGAAGTTTTCACGCTTTCGTGCTGATTCCATGGTCACCCGAATCAACGAGGCAGCAGGGAAACAATGGGTGGAAGTGGACCCGGAGATGGAGCAGATGCTGGACATCGGAGATGCGATGCACCGCTTGACTGCGGGTTTGCTGGACCCTGCCATGCTGCCCCTGCTGCGAGTGTGGGATTGGAAAAAAGTGCATGCGGCACTGCCTGATGAGGAGACCATCCGGGAGGCGCTGGACCTGTGTAACTGGAGCGAGGTGGAAAGGAGTCCAGGAAAGATCCGGCTGCCAAGAAAGGGCATGGGCCTGGATTTTGGCGGCTTTGGCAAAGAGCATGCGGTGGACCAGATCGCCAGTATAGCGCGGCAGCATGGGATTGAGGATCTGCTGGTGGATCTGGGGCGTGATATCTTTGCGATGGGCGGGAACGGGCTGCATCCGTTTTGGCATGTGGGCATCCAGGACGGCATCCAGACGGAGCGTTGCATTGGTGGTCTGGCGGTCTCCAACTATGCCGTATGTGCCTCAGGCGACTATGCGCGGAGGTTTGAACATAAGGGGGTGCGCTATGGGCACATCCTGGACCGCCGGACCGGCTGGCCTGTGTGCCATGGCCTGAGGGCGGTGACCGTCCTGGCACCGACCTGCCTTGTGGCCGGGATCTATTCCACCTGTGTGTTTGTCCTGGGCAGGCGGGAGGGGATGCAATTCGTGCAGAACGCTCCGGGAGTGGAGGCCTGCCTACAGGATGAACAAGGGATTTCAGGGACAGAGCATTTTAGCAAACACCAAGTCAAAGCGGCTTAAAACGATACCAACTCAAATCATATGAAATACATCATCAGTCTTGTCATTACCGTCTGCTTCAGCCTAACCATGATTGTCGCGGGGGAACCTGCGGTCGGATCCGCTCTGCCGGATCTTGGCAGTCTGCTGCCTGGATCCGCCCTGCCAAAAACGGCGGGTAAAGTGGTCTTAGTGGACTTTTGGGCATCCTGGTGCGCGCCTTGCAAGGCATCCTTTGCCACGATGTCGCGCTTGCATCAAAAGTATGCGGCTCAGGGCTTGGTGATCATTGGCATCGGGGTGGATGAGGAGAAGGAAAAGTTCCTGTCATTTGCAGCCAAACAGCAACCCGGTTTCACCCTGGTGCATGATGCCGGACAGGCAGCGGCCGGTTTTTTTAATCCGCCGACGATGCCAACGAGCTATCTCGTCGATCGCAGCGGTAAGATCCGGCACATTCACAAGGGATTTAAAGGTGCGAAGACCGAGGCCGAATACACGGCGGAGATTGAGGAACTGCTGAGCAAATAACTCTACGACCAACCGAGATGAAACCTTTGATGCTCCTTCTGGCTTTTGCCATGACCGCACTCTTGAGCAGTTGCTCAGAAAATCTTGTTAGGGTGAAGCCTTTTGAGAGGGGAAACCTGGCGAATCCTTTGATGAGCACGGACCGTGATTCCCTTCTCCTGGCGATGACCATGCATGCCTACTTTTCACGCGAGGCGAGTTTTGGTGGCGGCGGAGTGGGAGGCGGAGGCTGTGGCTGCAACTAACCGATTTAAAACCATCCAGATTATGAACACCATGAAATGTTATTCACTCATTCAGAAACTCAAAAAATCTTTGTCGCGCGGTGGGTCGTTGCTCCTGCTTTTCCAGCGCACCCCGGTGGCGCAGGTGCTCATGCCGGAGGTAAATTTTCTGGCTTCGGCGGCGGCAATGGACACAGCGAAGATCGTCATTACCAGTGTGATCGGACTGGGAGCGTACGACAGTGTCGCTGGTGCAACTACGGTGAGCCAGGTGGCACCGGCAGCCGGTTCCACAACGGTGCCTGTGACATCGGGCACCAATCTGGGAAGTGTCTTCCAGATCATAGGAGGAGGTGGGCACACGCCTCAGTCCTGGTCGGTCTCCAGCGGCACATTGCCGAGCGGCCTGACGCTGACCAATGCGAAGGGGAAAACCACTACTCTGACAGGAACCACGACGCAGACGGGCAATTATCCAGTGACGATCAGGGCCTGGGAAAGCACCGGCTTCAAGGGAAGATCTGCGCAAGGAGCGTTTACGGTGCAGGTTTCCGCTCCTCCATCTGCAGCCATCGTTACCCAGCCGTCGGCGACCACAATCAATAGCGGGAGTGCGGCGACGCTGACCGTGACGGCTTCAGGAGGAATACCTCTGACATATCAGTGGTACCGGGGAAACAGCGGTGTCACCGACTTTCCTGTAGGGACGAATGCTGCCTCGTATACGACGCCTGTTTTGACAGCGACGACCAGTTATTGGGTGAAAGTGACCAATACCGTCAATCCTACTGGTGCGAACTCTAGTACGGCCACTGTGACTGTCCGGCAGCCTGCGGTGATCACGAGTGATCCGGCTCCCGTTTCCATCAATAGCGGACAAAGCATCGTGCTGACTGTCACAGCTACCGGGGATGATCCGCTGAGCTATCAATGGTATGAAGGAGCCAGCGGGGTGATAACAACGCCTGTGGGAGAAAATTCGGCTTCATTCACCACGCCGGTGCTGATCTACACGACGAGCTACTGGGTGAAGGTGAGCAATATCGCGAATCCTACTGGAATGAATTCTACGGAGGCCACAGTAACGGTCGTGCCACCGGCCATGCCTGTTATATTTACTCCTTCTCAGTTGGCTACCGGCAGGACTGGGATCTCGTACCGTGTGGCACTGGGGGCAGTGGGGGGGACGGGACCCTATGCTTGGTCACTCAGCAGTGGTACGCTGCCTGAGGGTCTAGAGCTGGACAGCACAGGGGTCATTTCCGGGACGCCGACGGTGGTGGGGACAAGTGCATTCACGGTGGAGGTGACGGACTTCAATGGGGATAAGGATACAGAAGCCTACAGTGTGACAATGAGTGACCTAGCCATCTCGACGACCATGTTGCCTACGGCTGTGAAGGGTGTGGCGTATTCTTATCCTCTGTCAGGTTATGGCGGCATGCCTGCATATTCATGGAAAGTGATTGGAGGCAGTCTGCCAGGGGGGATGAGCTTTTCAGATACGGGAATGCTTTCCGGAGTTCCTGCGACTGTTGGGAATGCGCCTCTGACGGTTCGTCTCACGGATGGTAGCGGTTTTTCTGTCACCCAGCAGCTGACAGTGCCCGTTTCGGCTACTTTTTTGGTACCTGTCATTCAGCCGTTCAGCTTTGAGCCAGTTACTATTGGGACCGATTTTAGCTATACGGTTTCGGCATTAAATTATCCGAAGACTTTTGTTATGACCGGCCTCCCGAAAGGGTTGAAATTTGTGGCAGCGACGGGAGTGATTAGCGGTCTGCCAGACGTGTCAGGGGTTTTTAATGTGCAGATTCGTGCTAGCAACACCGGGGGAACGAGCAGCACAGTGACAGTGCCTTTGACTGTGAATGCGCTGAAGGATAACTTGGTCGGTAGCTTTGGTGGATTGGTGGCGCGCGATCCTGTGAACCGGGGCCTGGGGGGCGTCTTGACCGTCACGACGACCTCGATTGGTAGTTATACGGTCAAGCTAGTTGGAGCACTGGGTATCAAGGCAGCCTCCACGAGTTATTCAGCCAAGGGCCGGTTGGTAGCTGCTGCCCCGCAGTTGAAAGTGCCCTTAGGAGGATATGAGTTGGCTTTAACCATCGATCCCGATACCGGGCTGATGGCAGGCACGCTTGGCAGTGTGAAAGTTAGCGGCTGGCGCTCTGCTTGGAATGCGAGGACCCATCCTGCGGATACACTGCTGGGCTATTATAGTCTGGCGTTGGACCTGAAGGATGCTTGGGATGTGGGTGTGGATACGGTTCCTCAAGGCAGCGGCTTTGCCACATTCACCGTCAGTTCTGCGGGAAGTCTGAAAGTGGTTGGGAAGACTTCAGATGGCCAGACGATCACAGGTGCCAGTTTCCTGGGATCTAAAGGAGAGTTTTGGATCTATACAGCTTTGTACAAAAATTTAGGCAGCATTCAGGGGGAGCTGGCCGTGCATGAGGATGAGGGGGGAATCGCTGCCTTCAATACTATCCGGGGAACTGTGTCCTGGTTTAAACCGGGAACGGTGACGCTGACCTATCCTGCGACCTTTGGACCGGTCAATTTAAAGGCAGAAGGGGGTTATCTGGCACTAGCGAGCAAAGCAAATATCCTGGGGTTGCCGGATGCGGGAAGCGTGCGACTGAGCTTCACGGATGGCGGGCTGGCAGCCTCGGACAAGGATCCGGACATGAGCTTCACCTATACTGCGGATCACAAAACCGTATTGTTAACTGATGCGGTGAATAATCCTGGAAAGGTGACTCTCAAAATCAATGCTGCTACGGGAGCCGTGCTGGGCAACTTTACCCTGGTGGAAGCCACACCACCTCTGACGCGGGCAAAAGTGCCTTTTGTAGGGCAGGTGGTGAGAATGAGTGATGGCGGTGTGAAGGCTGCAGGTTACTTCCTACTGCATCAGATTCCGGTCTCAGGCCAGACGGCGGCGAAGGCACCCGTCCTTTCGGGTGGTTTCAAACTTCAGCAGCCTGTTCCTTAATTTTCCATGGACCAGGCTATGAGGCCTGTCTTTGCATTCAGCAAAGGCAGGCCTGCCCCGAATTAAGGCACGTGCTGTGCTGTAAAGAAGGGTGGCGGGAGGGGGTTCTCGCCCCCAGGGAGCGGCGGTGCAATAAACGGGCGGACTGGATTTGAAGCTGAATTTTTCTGTTATTTCTATGAACTCGTATTTATTACTTTTAATTAACCTTTTGTTAGGTGCCACCCTGGTGCAGGCGGATCAAAAAGTGCTGTGGTCAGGAACCGGGGACATAACTTTTTCCGGTACTTCCACCCTTCATGACTGGGCGGGCAAAGTGGCGGCCAGCCCTTTTTCGGCCACAGTGGTTTATGACGAATCTGGTCGGCCCCAAAGGATCCAGGCGAAGGTTTCAGTGGAAGCTGGCAAGATGGACACGGCCGAGCCAAAACGGGATGAAAACATGAAGCAGGCACTGAATGTCCCGATTTACCCGCTGATCCAGGCCAGCCTGGATGCTCCGGCAGAGAAAATTGCTGCGGATGGCAAAACGCCCACCCGTCTGCCGATGACCCTGATGCTACTAGGGAAGTCCCACAAAATCGTAGCGGAGATCAGTGATTGGAAACTGTCTGCCAAGAAAGCGACCTTTGATCTGGACTTCGACGTATCCATGAAGGCTAGCGGGATCAGTGTCCCGCCGGTGCTGATATTCATCCGCGTAGGCGATGCCGTGAAGGTGCATGCCTCTGTGACCCTCACACAAAACTGATCCCCATGTCTTCTTACATTCATCACATCGCCACGGCCACGCCACCCTATGCCTACAGCCAAGCTTATACGCGTGACCGGCTCAAGGAATGGACGCAGAATCCGAAGACGAAGCGACTGATCCAGGCGATCTATAACCGGAGTGGCATTGAGACGCGGCATAGTGTGACGGGTGACTTCATCGCCGGGGCGGATGCAACGTTATTCAGGTCTGATGCGGAGGGCAGGCTTATTCCTCCAGGCACTGCGGAGCGAAACCGTGTTTATGCACACAGTGCGCGTGAGCTTTCGGTGGAGGTGGCGAAACGCGCGATTGCGGATGCGCCGGGTTTTGCCAAAGAAGACATTACCCACATCATTTATACATCCTGCACGGGTTTTGCTAATCCTGGACCGGACTACCATGTCATCCGTGAGCTGGGTTTGAGAGGGAATATTCAGCGTTACACGCTCGGGTTCATGGGCTGTTATGCGGCGTTTCCGGCATTGAGGATGGCGGCGCAGTTTTGTGAAGCGGATGCGGATGCTGTGGTGCTGGTGATCTGCCTGGAACTGTGCACGCTGCACATGCAGGTCAATGACCAGCCGGACAGCATCCTGGCCAATTCTCTTTTTGCGGATGGTGCGGCGGCGGCCATTGTGAGCGCTCGGGAGCCAACGGTGAAGAAACCGGCGTATCGTCTGCGCGGTTTTGAATCAGCACTGTTGCCGTCGAGCGAGGCGGACATGGCCTGGGAGATCGGCAATGAAGGCTTTAATATTGTGCTCTCCAGCTATGTGCCGGACATCATCGGCCAGAATATCCGTCAGCTTCTGAAGGGTATCCTGACACGCAAGGGGACCTCCCCGGAGGAGATGAACGAGTGGGCGGTACATCCGGGCGGCAGGTCCATTTTAGACAAGGTGCAGGAAAGCCTGGCGCTGCCAGCGGATACGCTGGAGGCTTCCAGAACGATTTTGAGAGACTATGGGAACATGAGCAGTGCGACCATTCTGTTTGTGTTGAAGGAGATGCTGGACACGGCGGATACGGATCATGCGAATCTATGTGCCATGGCCTTTGGGCCTGGTCTCACGGTGGAAACGGCGCTGCTGGAGCGGCTGGGCAGTACGGCGATGAGCACGCATGCTTTGGCTGAAAACTTGAAGGTCTGACCATGGCTTCAACGACAATGATGTACACGCCAGCTCAGCGCTGGGTGGCACTGGCTTATGGGCTGGTGAGCCATACGCTTTTTTTAGCGGCAGTGGGTGTGATGTTTGTCAGCCTTTATGAGGGACTGCATCTGAGCCTGCTGCATCTGCATGGCTGGGCGGCGGCGGTAGGGGACGTCATTTTGGTCCTGCAGTTTGGGCTTGGGCATTCGCTGCTGCTTTCCGACCAGGGCCGCCGATGGCTAGCGAGAATGGCTCCGCTGGGACTTGGGCGGGAGCTTTCGACAACGGTTTTTGCGGGGTTGGCCTCCTTGCAGTTGCTGATTACTTTTTTGTTATGGTCATCTTCGAAGGTGTTGTGGGCGGCGCCTGAGGGGTGGGTTAAAGGTGGGTTAAGCGTGCTTTACGGTATTTCTTGGCTGCTACTGGCGAAGTCCATGAGTGATGCGGGACTGGATGTGCAGGTGGGCAGCATTGGCTGGCATTCCGTGTGGCGGGGGCATGCGCCCGTATTCCGGCCGTTTGCACGCACGGGCCTGTTCAGATACAGCCGTCAGCCGATTTATTCCTCTTTCACGCTGATCCTCTGGACGGCCCCGGTGTGGACGCCGGATCATCTGCTTATCGCAATGCTGTGGACGTTGTACTGTGTGGGAGCACCCGTGTGGAAGGAGAAACGCTATCTGCGCTTTTATGGTCAGGCGTATGCTCGCTACCAGGCCGTGGTCCCGTATTGGTTCCCAGGCCGCAAGGGCCGCGATATGAGTTTTCCGACTGAGCCTTCTATTCCTGCGGTTCACGATGCCGAGGTCATTGTGATCGGTGGTGGTCCCGTGGGTATGGCCTTAGCCTGCTTGCTAGGAGGTCGTGGGGTGCGCGTGCTGGTGGTGGAAAAACGTGGAGCACTGCCTTCACATTCGCAGGCCATCGGCATCACACCGCCGACTTTGGCCATCTTGTCCGAGCTAGGGCTGGATGAAGCGTTTATAGGGCAGGGCCTGCCTATTCATGACTGCCATGTACACGGTGAAAGCGGGGCTTTGGGCATTGCTTCATTCCGGCAGATCCCGGGGCAGTATCCATTCATCCTTTCGCTGCCGCAGCAGATCAGCATGCGGCTGCTGGCGGATAAGCTGGCCCTGTATCCATCGGTTAAAATGCTGCGTGGGGTGGAAGTGGTTTCGGTAGAGCAGACCGGAGATGCCGTGACTGTGGGACTGAAGGATGAAGCAGGCGTGATCACTATCCGCAGCGCGGCTTATGCGGTAGGATGCGACGGGCACCGGAGCCGGGTGCGGGATCTGCTGCGGATGCGTTCCCGACGGTATGACTACGGGCATCATTTCGTGATGGGTGATTTCCAGGACCGAACGGCGCTGGGAGGGGAAGCGCATCTTTTTTTTACCGCACAGGGGGCCGTGGAGAGCTTTCCTCTGCCGGGAGGATTGCGGCGGTGGATCGTGCAGACAAAACAGCCGGAGGCGGAGCCACCTGCGGGTTTTATCAGTGAGGTCGTCCGTATGCGTTCAGGACACATCATTGCGCCGGAGGATCAGGTGAACCAGAGCGCCTTTTCCCCCTGGCGGCTGGACTGTGAGCAGCTCTATGATGGACGTGTTATTTTATGTGGTGATGCGGCGCATGTGATGAGCCCCATCGGTGGTCAGGGAATGAACACGGGGTTTGCCGATGCGGAGTTTGCGGCGTTGATGCTGCATGCCATTCTGCGGCAGGGCCAGCAGGCGGGTCCCTGGTTGGCGGAGTATGACCGCTGCCGACGCAAGGCATCCAACACTGCGGCTACGCGGGCCGCGCTGGGCATGGGCCTGGGTACATGGCGTGGCAAAGGGATGTCGTGGCTGCGGGACAGGCTGCTGCGGCACCTGATTTTACGCGGGCCGATGGCGGGCATTGTGGGTCCGTGGTTTGCGATGATGACGATCCCTTTCAACCGCGCGGCGAAGTCCCGTTTCGTCGCGACGTACATGACCGGTAATTGCACAGAAAAAAGCCAGCCTGAATCCAGGCTGGCTTTTCAAGAGGAGTCTCAAGGCTGAGTGATTACTTGGGCTCGTGCATAGCGATGCAGTGCAGTGCACCGCCTTCCATAACAAGATCCTTGGAGGTGACGGAGATGATCTCGCGACCTGGGAAACATTCGGCGATCTTGTCTTCCGCAATCGCGTCCTTCTTCTTCTGGCCGAAGATGGGGACCATGACGGCATTGTTCAGGATCATGAAGTTGGCATAGCTGGCCGGCAGGCGGCTGAGGCGCCAGTCCTTGGCTTCGATGGCGTTGGGCATTTCGATCTCGATGATCTCTAGCTTGCTGCCATCGGCGGTGCGGACGTCGTCGAGCTGCTCGCGGATCTGCTTGAGCACTTTGAAGTTCGGGTCGGATTCCTTGGATTCCACCATGCAGATGACGGCGTCATCGCGGACGAAACGAACGATGTCGTCGATGTGGCCGTCGGTATCGTCACCTTCGATGCCTTCTTTGAACCAGACGATGTTGCTGACGCCAAGCATGCCTTTGAGTTCTTTCTCCATCTCTGCCTTGGAGCGTGCCTTGCCGCCATTGCGGTTTGGATTCAGCAAGACGGCTTCCGTGGTCAGGAGGAGACCTTTGCCATTGGTTTCGATGGCACCGCCTTCGAGAGTGAAGTCGGAGGTGAAGCGCTGCATCTTCAGGACTTCGGCCGCCTTCTCGGGGATGGTGTTGTCGAGGTCGTAGGGGAACTTGCCGCCCCAGGCGTTGAAGTTCCAGTCGGTGATGGCGATCTCACCGGTTTCATTGTGCTTGATGAAGATGGGGCCGTGGTCGCGGCACCAAACGTCATTGGTGGTGTGATTGTAGAGGTCCACCATGTTCAGCGCGCCTTCATTGTCAGCGATGCTGAGGCGGATGCTCATGTGCATCATCTCAGGCGCATTGATGCGCACACGCTGGTAGCGGGTGAGGTTGGCTGCGATCTCTCCAAACTTGTCCTGCAGCTTGAGATAGGTCTTCGGACAGCTCTCCTTGTTGGAGGGCCATGAAAGCCAGATTGCTTCCTGCGTTTCAAATTCGGCGGGAAGGTGGTAGTTCTGCGGGTATCCTTTACTCATCGAGGTAGCGTTTGGTCAGAGGGGCGTAAGTGTCAATGCGACGATCACGGAAAAAAGGCCAAATGCGACGAAAGTCTTCAACGGCTTGAAGATCGCAGGTCACAATGACCACTTCTTCCTGTTCGACTGAACCTTTGGCGACGATTTCGCCATAAGGGTTGGCCACGAAGCTCTGGCCCCAAAATTCGGTGTCGTCCTGGAAACCGGTGCGGTTGACGGCGGCGACGAAGCAGCCATTGGCCACGGCATGGCCACGCTGGACGGTTTCCCAGGCGCAATGCTGTGCGCTGCCCAGTTCCGCCTTTTCACTGCTGAGCCAGCCGATGGCAGTTGGGTAAAAAAGGATCTCGGCTCCAGCCAGGGCAGTCAGGCGTGCGGCCTCCGGATACCATTGGTCCCAGCAGATGAGGACGCCTATGCGGCCGAATTTGGTGTCCCAGACTTTGTAGCCCAGGTCACCGGGGGTGAAGTAAAATTTTTCTTCAAAGCCCGGGTCCTGCGGGATGTGCATCTTCCGGTATTTGCCGAGATAGCTGCCATCGGCATCTACGACGGCGACGGTGTTGTGATACAGGCCTGGACCGCGCTTTTCAAAAAGGGGGACGATGATGACGACACCGAGCTCTTTGGCCAGGGCCGTCATGTGCTCGGTGGTAGGCCCAGGGATGGGCTCAGCCAGATCAAAGAGGGCTGTGTCCTGGCGGGTGCAGAAATACGGGATGTCGAAAATCTCCTGAAGGCAGATGATCTGTGCGCCCTTGGCGGCGGCATCCCGGATCAGCACGTCATGGCGGGCATGGCTTTCGGCCTTGCTTGCATACGTGGTGCCTTGGATCAGGCCGAGGGTGACGGTGGACATGGGGGGCGGAGGATTGAGAGATGTACGGGCGGCGCAAGTGAAGAAATGCGGCACATCTGTTCAGGTTACTCTTTTGAACCCCGACCTGTCAAAGCCCATGAGAGCAGCGCGAGGGGAGAATGCGGTTATTTAAAACTGGATAACCCGAGGTCAATCACCTAGTGTAGTCGCGCCTTATTCCCAAACGCCTTATGAAATCCATCCTCATCGCCCTCCTGCTTTCCACATTCACTTTCACCCTCCAGGCTGCCGATGCACCTGCTGCCAAAAAGGGTGAGGCAAAGGAAAAAACGGTGTCTGAAGCGGCCGTGGCGACAGCCAAGAAACTGACACCGACGGAGAAGACGAAACTGCTGGAACTGCTGAACAAAGGTGATGATGCGGCGCTGCAATCCCTCCCAGGCATCGGCCCTGCGAAAGCCAAAGGCATCGTGAAGGCGCGTCCATTCAGCGATCCAGCGGATCTGGTGAAAGTGAATGGCATTGGCGATGCGACCCTGGCTGACATTGTGGCACATGCGAAAGCCGGTTATCCAGTGGCGGAAAAGAAGAAGACCGAGGCCAAGAAAAAGTGATGGAGCTGCTAATAAAAAATCAGCCAAAGAGTAATCGTGACAGCTAAAAGGTGCATCTTAGTGCGCGGTCCGGTCCAGCCAGGAGGGTGTTGATATCCCTCGTGGCCCCGGAAGCACATTCATCATTACATTCCCCATGAACCCTTGGTTTTACGTCGATTCAGAAGGTCAGAGGCATCAGGTCAGCGAAGAACAATTGCAGTCTCTGGCCAGTGCCGGTGCGCTGCGGCCGGAGAGCCTCGTATGGACAGACGGGCAGGCGCAATGGAGCCGTGCTGACCAAGTGCTGCCAGCTTTGTTCAATGGTGCTGGACGCATGCCCCCACCCTTGGCAGGGCCTCCTCCTTTGCCAGGTGGCCGAGGTATGCGGGCGCATGATGTGGACTATGAGATCCATGGAAATGAGATGCAGATCGTGGAGGTGGAGCTGGATCCTGGGGAGACCGTGATCGCTGAAGCTGGTGGCATGAACTACATGGATGACGGCATCGTCTTCGAAACAAAAATGGGGGATGGATCCTCGCCATCCAGCGGTGGGCTGATGGGCATTTTGAAGACTGTGGGCAAGCGTGTGCTGACGGGAGAATCCATCTTCATGACGCATTTCACCAACCGTGCTTCTGCCGGGAAAAAACGCGTCGCTTTTGCCGCCCCCTATCCGGGTAAAATCATTCCGCTGAAGCTCACGGACTACGGTGGTGAAATCCTGTGTGAAAAGGATGCCTTCCTTTGCGCAGCCTATGGAACATCGGTGGGTATCGCCTTTCAGAAGCGATTTGGTGCAGGCCTCTTTGGTGGTGAGGGATTCATTTTGCAGCGTCTCCAGGGGGATGGAATGGCCTTCATCCATGCGGGTGGCACGATCATCAAAAAGGAGATGAAGGGGGAGACATTGCGCGTGGATACAGGCTGCCTCGTCGCCTTTACGCAGGGCATCAGTTATGACATTGAGCGGGCGGGAAATTTGAAGAGCATGTTTTTTGGCGGTGAGGGTCTGTTTCTCACCACCCTTACCGGACATGGCACCGTCTGGCTGCAGAGCCTGCCCTTCTCGCGGCTGGCGGATCGCATCCTGGCCAATGCACCTTCTGCAGGTGGCAAGGCAACGGGTGAGGGTTCCGTTCTCGGTGGCATCGGCCGCATGTTTGACGGGGAATAAACTCCGATTAAAGATCGCTGAAGGGGCTGGTGCAGGTTCAGTGCACCAGCCCCATTGTGTAATAAGCGGCGCACAGACCAGCCAGCACCCACATGCCAGCATTCAACTCCCGGCCCCGGCCGGCAGCCACTTTTAGGACCGGGTGGATGACGAAACCTGCGGTTAGGCCGTTGGCAATGTTGTAGGTGAAGAGCATCATGACGATGGTGGCAAAGGCGGGCACCCATTCGGTTAGGTCGTCGAAATCAATGCGCCTGACGGAGGACATCATCAGCACGCCCACGGCGATCAATGCCGGGCCATAAGCAAAGCGGAGCTGCTGCAGCGGCTCAATGAGCGGGATGAAAAACAGCGAGAGGGCAAACAGGCCTGCGGTGACCAGGGCGGCGAGTCCGGTGCGCGCACCTTCTGCAATGCCCGTTGCAGATTCGATATATGCGCCGCTGGTGGAGGTGCCCACCAGTCCGCTGAACATGCAGGTCAGTGCATCCACAAGCATAGGCTTTTCAATCTGTGGAAAATTGCCTTTTTCATCCAGCATGTCTGAGGCGGCACCTAGCCCAGTCAGGGTGCCGAGCGTGTCCAGGAAGCTCATCAAAAAGAGAGTGAGAAGGACCGGGAGAAAGCTCAGTTTCAATATGCCCAGGATGTCCAGTTTAAAGGCGATGGCAGTTAGATCATAGTCTCCAATGAAAGGCAGCGCAGCCAGCCCTTTGGGAGCGTGTCCGAAACCGCATAGGCCACCGATAAGCCCCGTGATAACCATGCCGATGAGAAGGGCACCGCGCACTTTGCGGATCATGAGAATGGTCATGAGCACAAATCCAAAGAGGGCTAGAAGGACCTGTGGATCTCGCAGGTTGCCGATCTTAACCGGAACTGGAGGAGCCGCAAGAAGCTCCCCTGCCCCGGTGGCCAGGGCCTGGACAGGCATGCCAGTGATGAAGCTGGTAACGATGCCCGTTTCATACAGTCCGATGAAGGCCAGGAACAGGCCGATGCCGACTGCAAAGCTATGCTTCAATCCCGTTGGAACTGCATTGGCCAGCCAGCCACGGATGCCTAACAAAGTGATGAATAAAAACAGTGCGCCACTGACGAAGACCGCGCCGAGCCGTTGCTCCCACCCAATGCCGAGGGCCACCAGGCCAAAGGCGATGAAGGCATTTTCCCCCATGTAGGGTGCGACGGCGATGGGCCGGTTGGCGATCAGACCCATCAGCAGGCAACCGAATACCGCCGTCAGGATCGTGGCTACTGTGCCTGGTCCTGAGGGAATGCCTACGAAGGCGAGGATGGCCGGATTCACCACCATGATGTAGGCCATGGTAATGAAGGTGGTGACGCCGCCTAACAACTCCTGACGCACCGTGGTGCCGCGTTCGTGCAGTTTGAAGAAGGCTTGCATGATTTCTGATGATGGGAGCGCAGGCTATCTAAGCCGCAATCGGAAAAATGAAAATGCCATGAGAGTCAGCTTTGCACTTTGATGAATCAAAGGCCGTCATGTGGCGTTGTAGTGGCGAACTGGAACACTTTCATGAAACGCCTCTTCTGCTCCCTTGTACTCCTGCTGATACCGCACATCCAGGCCGCCACTCCCAAGCCGGATGTGCTGGTCATTCTGACGGATCAATGGAGCCCGCGTTACTTGAGCTGGGAGAACCCGGAGGTAAAGACGCCGAACCTGGACCGCATCGCCAAAGAGGGGATGATTTTTGATGCCTGCTATACGACCTCCCCCGTATGCATGCCGGCGCGCATCTCGTTGATCACGGGCCTGTATCCGCACAATGGCGGGCATTCGGTTTGGGGGAATGTCAGCAATTACGCGGTGCCCACGGAAGCGGCACCGATGTTTCGTGACATTCGTGCGGCGGGTTACACAACGGCGCAAGTGGGCAAGCTGCACTGGACGGGCGGTGGAGCGTGGAGGGAGAAGTTTGCGTCTCAGGCTGAGTATCAGACCGCCCTGGGGCTGGATCATGTGGTGGATGTTCCAGGTCCGCCGGATTCCGCCACAGACCGCAGTGCCTATGGACAGTACCTGAAGAAGCTGGGGCTGTTGGATGCCGTCGCCAAGGACCTGCATGACCGCTATGTGAAGTGGGAATTCGAACCGCGTGCCAGTGTGGTGAAGCCGGAGGATTACCACGATACCTTCGTGGCCGGTGCCGCCGTGGATTTCATCGACGGTCAGCCCAAGGAGAAACCGCTTTGCCTTGTCGCCAGTTTTCATTCTCCCCATCCACCGCTGGATGCGCCTGGGGAGTTTGCGACGATGTATGATCCTGAGAAGTTGACGCTGCCTGCTAATGTGCCGGATGTTTATCTGCGCGAAGGCCATGCGCTGAACCATGCGGAGACCCGCGAGGCCCTGGCCAATTACCTGGGCAAGATCGCCCTGGTGGATGAATGCGTGGGCAGGCTGGTGGAAGCGCTGAAGAAACGGGGTACGTGGGACAATACGTTGGTGCTTTTCACGGCTGATCATGGGGAGATGATGGGTGCGCATGGCTACCTAACCAAAGGTCGTTTTTATGAAGAATCCGTCCGTGTGCCGCTGGTGGTGCGTTGGCCCGGCCAGGTGAAGGCCGGACGAACACAGGCCAGAGCGCAGATGATGGACGTTTACCCGACCATCGTGGAGGCCATTGGTGGTGAACTTTCACCTGGTCGTTTTGCGGTGTCCCAACTGCCCGTGGCCACCGGCCAGAAGAAGACGGTGCGCCGTGTCGCCATCAGCGAGATTGGGACCGTGGCACCGCTGCGTGTGATGGCCCGTGACGCCCGCTACAAGTGGTGGGCGGAAGAGGAGAAGGAGTTCCTATTCGACCTTCAGGAGGATCCTCTCGAAATGAACAATCTGGCCGACAAGCCGGAGCATCGCGAGACCCTCCAGCACATGCATGATGAAATGCTGCTGCATCTTCGCAGCACCCAGCTCAACCTTTCCGCAGGCTATAAATCCAAAGTGGCCAGGCTGCGGGAAGCGGAAGGGAACACGAAGGAGAAAAAAGCGAAGGAGTGAATCTGGAAGGGTGCTCTACCAGACCTGACGTGCGGATGGCCGCTTATCTGTTGGCTGACGGACGTTTCATCAGCCCCCCTAACTTTATTTACTTACTCATCTCGACAGCTTGCACAGGAAGGTTTTACATCGCGGTCTCATGAAGACCTCTCTTTCGTTTTGGTTGGTGGCCACGAGTATGGTCGCCCTTAATTTTGGCCACGCTCAAACAAGTCCTGAGTTTACCAAGGATGCACCAGGTTCAAAAGACCATCCCATCCTGAAGCGCATTGAGGGATCGGTGATCCTGAAATATGCGACGAAGAAATTTGATTCCCATCAGGTGGCGCTGGGTCCGGTGATCTTTGACTATGCGGAGCAAAAGACCAAGGAGTGGAAGAAGATCGATGCTGAAGGCGCAAGGACGACGCTATTCTATCGTGCACCGGCCGATGCCAGCACGCTGGAATGCCTGCGGTCTTATCAGGCTGATTTGAAGGAGAAAGGTTTTGAGATCCTCTTTGAAGGATACAGTGGCGGTAAGCCTCAGGAGGATGGTAATACTCTGGACAATGGCTATGGCCGATTTGTTGCAGGCGTGTACAAAACGGAGACCGATTATGGTCTCCAGGAATACACGTTGCCGGGTTCAGAAGACTTCCGGTATACGGCGATGAAGAAAACGGGAGAAGGCGGAGCCGGAGATGTGTATGTGACCATCTTTGCCGCTGCCGTGACGGATTCCTGGAAGGATCCTGAAAAAGGTATCCTGGCGGGCACCGTGGTGGCGCGAGTGGATGTCATCGAAACCCAGGCGATGCAAAACCGCATGGTGATGGTGAAGGCGGATGAAATGGAAAAGCAGATCACCACCACAGGCCGCGTGGCTCTTTACGGCATCTATTTCGATACCAACAAGGCGACGCTGAAACCGGAATCCGACGAGACTTTGGCTGAGGTGCAAAAACTGATGAGTACGGATCCCGGCATCAAGCTGCTTGTTGTCGGACATACCGACAATGTGGGAGAATTCGAATTCAACCGGGACCTTTCCAACCGCCGCGCTGCCGCCGTGGTGGAGGCATTGACGAGCCGTTATGGGATCTCCTCCCAGCGTCTATTTCCTTTTGGATGCAGCTTTGCCAGCCCAGCCGCTCCAAATGCGACTGAGGACGGCCGGACGAAGAACCGTCGTGTAGAGCTGGTGAAGTGGAATTAACTGGCTAGGGGCGGGCGTGCCGTGCCGGGATCTGTCGCTTATCATCTGCCATGTTTACACGTCGTCATCTCCTCACCACGGGGACTGCCGGGCTGCTGCTGGATTTTCACGGCACTCTGGCTGAAGTGGCCATCTATCCCCGTGTGCTGAGCGCCCGGGAAATCGCGGATAACGATCGCGCAGGCAGGGCGGGGTGATCAAATCGGAGAGATGTTCGGATGCGCAGCCACCTTCAGGCTGTCTGACCATTCACGGGCGAAGTCCCGCTGGTAACGCCAGTTGATGAAGGCGATGATGAGCACGGCGATCAATGCACCCAGACCGGCCAGTGCCATGTCCTTGTGGGCATCCCACACATCGCCCTGCGTGCCCAAATAGGCCGCACCCAGTTCGCCGCCGAAGGCCCCCGCGGCGGCCCATTCGATGAGTTCGAACAAGGCCGAGGTGGAGAGCATCACATCCAGGGGAAGGAAGTAAGACCAAAATCCGCGCACCCTGGCCACGCGCAGAAAGATCTCGCGAAAGGGATAAGCACACAGCAGGCCATACAGGAAATGGAGAAGGCGGTCGAAGTGGTTCCGCTCCCAGCCCATGAGGGCATTGAAGCTGCCGCCAGTCAGTGCCTGCCACCATTCATCGTACGGCACCTTTTCGTACGTGTGATGTGCACCGATTTCGTGCAGGCAGAGAAACACAAAGATGAGCGTGTGTGACACCCGCGAAAACAGCCGCCTTTTCCAGCCCCAGATCAGCAGGGCCGCAGCCGGTACGAGCATCACATTTTCCAACAGCCAGTCATGCCGGTAAGAAGGGCTGATGGCCAATGCCGCCCACCACAGAACAAAAAGAACGAGCAGTGTGCAGGTATACCTCTCATAGCTGAGTTTCATGGTGGGGATGAAACGGGAGCGCGGAGAACGTGCTGTGAAATTGAAACAATTGGATGAATATTGAAGGAAGCACAGCGCTTCAAAATTCAGTTGGTTATGCGAATCAAATTTTGAATGAAGGTCGAAAATCTGATTACCTCATGCCATGGAATTTCTGGATAGGAATAAATAGCCGGGCATTCTACTTCGCTGCGTCCATTCAGCCACGGGTATTCAGGATTTAGACGCTCTATTCCGCCTACAGGCACCAAATTCTGAATTCTCTCTGCCCACGGAATGATTTTATCTATATAACTTTTGAATTGTTTAGGATTATTCGAAAACTTCAGACGGTCCCGTATCTCTGGTCGTGAGGGCAACATCCGGAGAAAGGAAACCAAGACAAGATGGGATTTTTCATCCAGGCTTTCATTTCCGGTCAACATGAAAAACTTCGCCAGCTTTTCAGTCGCCATCTGCAGATAATGCAGGCGATGGCACATTGGAATTTGAGGCTGGGCTTTGAGATGGATAAAAACCTCGTAATCACTTATCGCCTGCTGACGAAAAGCCTCTTTCCATGTCATCTTGACTCCTCCGTATTGAGGAGTTCTGCTTCCTCCCAAGTCCCCCAGCCTCTGGGGAGTCCAAGTCTGCCGTCTTCGCCGTCACGGATTAGGGCAACACCGGATGGGGCGGGCAGATTGTGCTCAGGAGATGCAGGAAAATAAAAAGGCTGAATGTTATCGATTAGAGATGGTTGCATGTCTGTCGCCACCTCAACAAGCCGCACCTCATTATCAGCGGGGAACCAGTAGAACTTAATGATATTAGGATCCGTCCGCCGCGCCTCTTCTGCTAGCAGTTGGGCTTGTTTCTGGATCGTTGTATTGAAAGTCAAGGTGCTCATAACTTCTTGCTGAAGAACGTATTCAGATTCAGGTGCTAAGCAATTTGCTTTCCATGGATAGCTCTGAAGTGGCCTCCGCTTTACTTCTTCGGAGCCAGGGTCTTGAGTTCAGCCAGCATACCCTGGATCTTTTTGCGCAGGGCTTTGAATTCGTCGCTGCCTTTATCGAGCTTGCTCAACTGGTCGTTGAGGGTCTTGATTTCGAGAGCCTTGGCGCGGCGTGCTTGAACGCCTGTGGCGGAAACGGGGCCTTCTTTGGGCTCCACGTCATCCCAGTCATCGGTGCGGAAGACGGAGGCGGGCAGGTCTTCGCTATTCACCAGATTTGCGCCTTCAGGATTGGAGGCCCAGGCGTAGCGAACGGCAGCGGGCTCTTTCACTTCTGGGCTGCTCACGACCACGCGGTCCGCGCCTTCAATCTTCGCGGTTGCCCAATGCCAGACGCGGTCTGCACCAGCGATTTCAAAGCGCTTTAAGTCACCTCCGTCGCGGGCTTTTAATCCGGTGCCAGCATGGTCAAAGGTGATGTGCATGGCACTGTCTTTAACTTCGGACGATTTGTACAGGGGACTGCTGTAAATGAGGTCGCGACCATAGTCCTTGGCCAATGCCCAGCGTGCGAGCCGGTAGCCGGGAGTCATCTTGTCTTTCGGGTGGATGTCGCTGACCTCGCCCACGTCATTGATGACGGCCATGCCCGTCTTCGGTGTGGTCTGGAGAATGAGGCGCATGCGGTCCTGGAGCAGGGCCCAGTAATCCTGGGTGCCAGGGGCGGTGGAGGGGGTGCGGTAGTTGGCAAGTTGGACGAAGTAAAAAGAGAATTCATCATTCCAGCGCTGGCGCCAGTCTTTGATCATGAGGGGCAGCGTCTGGTCATACGGCACAGCTCCAGCCTTCGCGTTACCTTCTCCCTGATACCAGATGGCTCCACGCATCGTGTAACCGGCAAAGGGGTTGATCATGGCATTAAAAAGCACGCCCGGCTTTCCTTCGGTGATGAGCGGAGGTTTCGGCGCGGCCGGTTTTTTGGGCAGGCGTTTGCGTGCTTCTGCGGGTTTGTCTTTTGCTGCTGCCATGGTGGCCTTCCACTGTTCCAGACGTTTGGCATATTCGGCGTCGGCGCTGGCCTGATTGTAGGTGGCGGCTTCGGTCATCAGCTTGTCAACGAGTGCCTTGGTACCAGGAAGAGTGTTCAGGGCTTCACGGCTGGTGAAGGTCTCCACGGGTTTGCCACCCCAGCAGGTTTTAAGTACACCGACTGGTATCCCCAATTCCTGATGCAGTTTCAACGCATAGAAAAAGGCAACGGCAGAATAACCAGGAACTGTTTCAGGACTGCACAGCGACCATTCACCCTCAATGTCATCCTGGGGTTCCGCTGCCGTTACCAGCGGCGCGTTGAACATGCGAAGGCCGGGATAATTGGCCTTGGACATGAGCTCCTCGTAAGCAGGCACCCGGTTCATGGTGAAATACATGTTGGATTGCCCGGAGGCCAGCCACACTTCTCCCACCAGCACATCGGAGACAGCGATGCTTTTGTCTCCTGATGCCACTTTCAGTTCCGCGCCTTGAGCATCCGCTGCGCCGGTTTCAATGGCCAACCGCCATTGGCCCTCCGCATCCGCTTTGGCCGTTGCAGTCTTGCCTTTGAAAGACACGTTGACCGCCGCATCGGGTTCCGCCTTGCCCCAGATCGAGGCAGCTCGCTCGCGCTGGAGGACCATGTGGTCACTGAAGAAATGAGGCAAGGAAAGCTGGGCCCACGAGCTGGCAGGCAGGCTCAGGGAAAGGAGGGCGGATAGGACGAACAAATAAGGCTTCATGGCAGATAGGCTGCTGGCAGAACGAAATCCACGCAGCAGACTTTCAGAAAACCTGGAACAGCTCCGGTCCTTTCGTCCCAAGTGACCTTCAAGTCCCAAGCGCACTCCCGAGCTTAATAGTGGCGGTAGCTGCGGCGGTGACCCGAGTGGTGATGGTGCCCGCGATGTGAGCGGTAGTTGTTGTTATTGTTGGCCAGGCCATAGGCGAGCAGGCCCACTGCGGCTGCGCCGACAACGGCGGTGCCGGGGTCCACCACCTGGATAGGACGGCCGTAAGCATCATACGCAGTGGTACAACTCGTGACAGTGGTAATGAGGGTGACGGCGGCCACCAGACGAATCAATGAAGTTTTCATACACTGATTCTGACGGGAGCCTCCCCCGCCTATTCAAAAAACAATGCTGAATTTCCGAGATTCAGACAGTGGCATGCCGACCCGTGGACTAACGTTTATGCCAATGAGGCAGCGAGCGTCTCCAATTTATTTCTTTGCTGCGGTCCAGCGTTCCACTTGGTTTTCGATTGCGGGAAGGGTTTTGAGGTATTCGTAGAGGGCACCCAGGTCCTCCTTGGTCATGCCTGAATACATGGTCCAGGGCATGACGGTCTGCATTTCGCCCTTGCTGGCATCCACCGGTGGGGGGGTGAATGTAGCAGGGTCATAAGCCTTGAAGCGTTCCACAAACATCTGCTTCGTCCAGGCACCAATGCCCGTGGTCGCGTGAGGGGTGATATTGGGAGAGCGGACGGTACCGCTGGGCATGGCAAATTCGAATCCACCCGCATAAGGTTCCCCTGCAGGCTTTCCCTGGACCATTTTGGTGTGGCATTCGGTGCAGCCTGCGGCGTTGGCCAGATAACCGCCATAGGCTACCGCGTCAGAGGGTGCGGGTAGGGTGACGGGTGCTGCAGGCCTCGGCATCAGGTGCATGATGATATTTACCGGCGGAGCCGCTTTGGAAGGAGTCGTGCTGTTTTCCACCGCAGGCAGACTGCGGATATAAGCCATGATGCTGTAGATGTCCTCCGTCGCCATTTTCCGATAAGCCGGATAAGGCATGATGGGGAATAACGGATGGCCGTCCTTGCTGACGCCGCTGGCGATGGCGCGATAAAGTTCCCCGTCGCTCCAGTCCTTCAAAGCATGAGGGGTGATATTCGGGGCGATGAAGGCCCCGGGAAAATTCATCGTCTCGTCAAAGCGTTCGCCGCCCATGCCGAGAGTACCTGGCTTCAGCGGGCCGGAAAACAGCGCCCAGTCCCGGCTGCTATGACAATCCATGCATACAGCCACATTGTGGGCTAAATACTTCCCGCGCGCGATGCGCTCGGATGTCGCCTCGACCCTCAGCTCCTGCTGAACAGGGATGGCAGGCAAGAAATTGACCACAAACAATGCGCTTGCTGCACCGAGAAGAATAACAACGGCGACGAGGATGGCCAGGATTTTAAGCGGCTTTTTCATGGGGGTGCAGTCTGCTAGTCGAAAGCCGTCTGAATTTCAAGAGGTAGGAGTGAGCGCACCAATTACAGATTGTGCCACCTGCTATTCCCGGGTGTCTTCCCCCTGACCGAGGCGGGGCTCATAACCTTTGGCAATACGCTCAATCCAAGGCGCATACTTTTTCTCTTCAGCATGTGGATAATTGATGCCCCATCCTGAGACATAATGTTTGTTAGCTGTGAAGCGTTCGTAGAATGCGGAGCCGTCCTCGCTGACTCCAGAGATGACGTACCAGTCCTTCGTCTTGCGCTTGTAAGTGACTTTACGGCCAGGGAGGTTGAGGTCCGTTTTATACCTCGCATCAATGTCGTCATTTCCTTCGATAAAAAAAGCGCTGTAAACGTGGAACTGAACCTGGTTATCCAGGGAGGCGAAGGCCTGGCCGTCGCCATTGTACGGTGGGATCAGCGCGCGCATCCCGGGTGGAACAGGGATCACGGCACCAAAGCGGGCATTTTTGTAGATCATCCAGCCATCGGCTCCAAGGGTCACTGGGACTTGGACTTCTTCTTCTTCCTGCTGAGCCCCGAGATGAGGAGCATTCAGAGCGAATAATGAGAGGGCACAGATGAGGAGACCATGGAATGTAGGGGCAGGCTTCATGAGAAATTCCGGTGTTATCAGATGCCCACTTCTATCCTAAACAAGGCAAATCTGCCAGCACTGTTCCAATCAAGAGTCGATGGCCGAGAGCCAGTCTAGACGGAACTGCAGTTTTGCTTTACGCTCCGCATTTGGATTTGGATATAGGATGGGATACCAGGCAGACATGACGGCTGCTCTCGCGACGAGGCATTGATGAAGGGCTTGCTCGTTGTAGCTGCCACCCGCTTCAAGGTAAGCGTTGAGGATCTGGTTCACCGTTTCGTGGTCTTCTTCCAAAATCCGGGCGTTCCAGATGACAGAGGCGAGATCCCATTCGACAGGCCCAGAAAAGGTATCCTCCCAGTCTGTCCATAAAAGGCCAATTGTGGTGTTCATGAGATTCCCAAGGTGGGCATCTCCATGAAGCGGCTGATGCGGGAAAGTGTCCAGAATGGCAGTGGATTCCGTCAAATGCCGGCGCAGCAAATCAAGCGTGGCAGCAGGCAATAGCTGGCGCTGTGCCAGAGTGTCCAGCAGAGCCAGGCTTTCTGTGAGGATGGCCAGCTTTGGCAGAACTGCCGGGAAGCTCCGCAAAAGATCATGGCACTGCCACAGGGTTCTGCCTACACCCTTCGGCTCGGGTGGAGCCGGGACCGCAGTAACGTATAACCAATAGTTAATTGGATACCCCAGGTGCTGATGCGGTCCTGGAGGCAGAGCTGGATGAAGCGGAATGATGGGTGCTCCATGTTGCGTGAGATGGAGAGCCATCGCATTTTCTCGCGCAAACCATTCCGTGCCCTGCCGTGGCCCGTCCACATCCTGTACCACTCGGGCGACGAGGGTCTCCGTCAGCCGGAGCACCAGGGTGCTTCCGTCTTGAAGAATATCGCAGCGGTCCGGTGTGATGCCATGAGCCTGGGCGGTTTCCGTGGCGGCGCGGATGGGGAGCGTAAGATGTGACATCAAAATCCAGGGCAGTAGTGGTGGACAGGATGCCGTGATTCAGGCCAAAATCCGCCAAGTCAGCTCCAGACCCATGCCTGCGGGCAGAGGCATGACGGGTCCGGCGGGTGTCTCCAGGACCGGTGTCTGTGAGGCTGTCTTTTCCATCCGGAACCTCTTTGATGATGCAGGGAAGCCGTAATAGGCAGGTCCGTTAAGACTCAGGAAACGCTCAAAGAGTGTTTGTCCATCGGAGCTGCCCAGATCGGCACCTGCTTCTTCAAAAGCCATTGCATAGAGCTGGGGTGCGCAACCCCCGGTGAAGCAGCCTGCTGCACAGCCACAGGCGGTGGCTTTGGTCGTGTGGGGAGCGCTGTCGGTTCCTGCGAAAAACTTGGTCTGCCCGGCCTTGGTGACCTGCTGGCGTAAAGCTGTGCGGTCATCCTGAAACTTGACGATAGGAAGGCAGTAAAGGTGATACTTCAGCCCCTGAATCAAATGCCCCAAGGTGTAAAGCAGATGCTGGGGCGTGATGGTCGCACCCACATGCTCCGGTGCGGCCGCGACGAACTCTGCAGCCGTGCGTGTGGTGATGTGCTCACAGACGATGCGCAGTTTCGGATGTGCTGCTAGCAGGCGCGGCATCCGCTCGGAATAGAAGCGTGTCTCAGCATTCTGCTGCGCATCAATGTAGTCTGGTCCGCTCAGCGCGTGCTGCTCACCATGAATGCAGAGGATAATGCCATGCTCCTCCATGGCCCCGAAAACCTCACCTCCGATGAGGTCATCCATCGGCATACCATGTTCGGAGTTGGTCGTGCCGTGAGGCGGATAATATTTGCAAGCACGCAGCAGGCCTGTGGCAGCCCCTTCGCGAATCATTTCCGCCGTGGTCTGACGGGTCAGGTAAAGAGGGACGATGAGCTGCTCAAACGCATCCGCTCCCGCTGCACGCAACTCGGCAGAATAGCTTTCGATGGACCAGCCATCCGCCTGCGCCGCACCGGACACTTTGGAAACAGGCGGCTGGGTATTCGGCATCGCCAGTGCTCCTGCGCATCCCATGTCATGATGAGCCTGGATATAAGCCGCCGTGGCAGGTCCTTGGCGGAAGTGAGTGTGGAGGTCAAACCATCTGGGCAGATCAAGTGTCATGCTGTTCTGTTAGCGCGAGAAAGCGAGGGATCAATACCCAGGTGAAAGAGTCGTGATGACTCCTTCATCCTGGGCTATATGCCGCGTCTGCTGAGCTTACCGCTAATGAACCCTTCGCGTCTAACGCGGCCTTATTTTCGAACCCGCACTTCCACGCCAGAGCTTGTGAAGCCCGTGGACCACGAGGCAGGCCAGAACGCTGAGGCAAGCCATGAAGAGGCCCCACCGCAGGTGTGAAGCCACGGCGGTGGAGACGCTGATCCCGGTGATAAGCGCCACATAAGCAGCCATGCATACAGGACACTTGGGCATCAGGATGAGCGTCACACTGGAAAGGAGAAAGCCTGTGAAGTGCGTCACTCGTCGTTTTGACACTTCTGTGCAGCAGGGAAGTTTGTTCATCTATGTGCGGCGGGTTGGCAGCAGGACGTTGTGTTGGGAATCGCGGGACCATATTGATCATGGTGACGCCACCAGACCCCGCCCTCTTCATTGCGACCTAGCGGAGCCCGATCCAGCCAGGGATACATGCCCCACAGACCGTCCACACCCCGCGAGTAGGTGGAGTAAGTGTGATAGACTGTGCCGTCTTTCTGGATGAATGCACTCATCCCTGGTCTCTGCCGAAGATAGGTCGGTGTATTGACACCGCAGAGAGTGGCAAATTCGAATTCAGCCCCTTCGCCTCCACCCGGTTCACCAGCACGCCATTGCTGCTGCGGCTCCCGGGTAAAATTATAGTCGAGCCCCTCACGCTGCTGAGCTTCGGTATAGGAGGCGCAAAAATCGGAGTTGAAATCGCCGCCCATGGATGAAGCCCAAGGAAAGGTCCAATCCATGCGCTTCCTGAAGGCCAGGAGTTTTTCCAGGGGTGCCAGTGACACTGCTGTCAGCATGACATCGTGATTGGCCAGGTGAACACAAATGCCGTTAAACCCATCCGCAATGGACGAGCAGGAGGGACAGCCTGCCGTGTAGTCCGGTCCATACATAAAATGATAAACCAGTAGCTGGGAACGGCCCTGAAATAGGTCCTCCAGCCGGGCCTCGCCAGCTTCGGTCATGAAGGGGTAATCTTTGGCGACTGGCACCCATGGCAACTGTTGGCGGCGCTGGGCCAGCTCGTCACTTTTCCGAGTGAGTTCCTTTTCTGCTTTCAGCAGTTCCATGCGTTCTGTGAGCCATTCTTCATGGGTTCCGATTCGGTGTGCGGTCATGTGTATTCCTCCGTGGATTGAAATGTTGGTTTCCTGATCGTGACAACCCTGTTTGGGCTAGCCGGGATCAAGTTATCGCTTGGCAGCAGCGTGTGTGAGTGACAACGGTGGCGTGATTTTTCATGGACTCGCTCATCACTGCGGCTGCCTCTGCCCTCGCTGCGGGTGACCCCCTGCGTGCCCTGAATTGTGTGGCTCTGCGTGAAGACGCACCCGCTCTGGCACTGAGGGGCATCGCCATGGCACAATTGGGGGATCTCACTCAGGCTCGCCATCTTTTGAAGCGGGCCGCGAGAGCCTTTGGGCCGAAGCAGGCCGTGGCCCACGCCCGTTGTGTGCTCGCCCAGGCGGAGATCGCCTTTGTCTCCCGGGACCTAGGATGGCCGGTGAAAGCGCTCGCCGCAGCCCAGGCAGCTCTTGAGCAAAATGGGGATGCGATCAATGCCATCCATGCCTGCCATCTCCAGGCCAGACGCTCTCTTTTGTTAGGCCAATTAGATGAAGCAGAGCGAGTGCTGAGGGCAGTGGAGCCGGCGCTTTTGCCACCCATACGGCGCGCTGCGCATGAAATGATCCTTGCAGGCATCGCCATGCAGCGGCTGCGCACGGCTCCTGCACGTGCAGCCTTGGTCCGTGCTCAAGCCGCTGCCGATCTCTCCCGCATCCCAGCTTTAAAGGCAGAGGTAGCGACTGCTGCGGAGCGTTTGGATGCACCGGTGGCGCGGCACATTGCGGGTGGCAAAGAACGCCTCATTGCCCTGGCAGATGTGGAGGACTTATTAGCCTCAGGGACACTGGTGGTGGATGCCTGCCGTCGTGTCGTGCGTCGTGGTAAAGTGGTGGTCCCGCTGGCTTCACGTCCGGTCCTGTTTGCCCTGGCGCGCGCATTAGCAGAAGCCTGGCCTAACGATGTATGCCGAACGGATCTCCTGCGAGCCGCCTTTCAGGCAAAGCGGGTAGATGAATCCCATCGCGCACGGCTGCGGGTCGAGATGGGTCGCCTGCGTCAGTTGCTGCGGCCATTAGCCGATGTGCTGGCAACCTCACGTGGTTTTGTACTTCAACCTCGCCAAGCCTCCGCCGTGAACGTTTTAGCCTGGCCGGTGGAGGAGGAGTATGGCGCGGTGCTGGCCTTTCTTGCCGATGGTGAGGCCTGGTCCAGCTCCGCCCTCGCCTTGGCTCTCGGCATCAGCCAGAGGACGGTGCAGCGTTCTCTCGACACTCTAGCGGCTGAGGGAAAAGTACAATGGTTTGGGCGTGCGCGTGCGCGGCGTTGGACAACCGCGACAGTGCCAGGATTCACGACGATAATGTTACTCCCCACCCTGTTATCCGACGGTTAGAATGGACCCCATGAACCCAACATCCCCAGCCGATATTGTTTGCGAATTTGGTCCTTTTCCGGGCAACGCCAAAGTTCACGGAGTCACCTACGATGGCGAGGTTGTCTGGTGGGCCTCGGACAATAAACTCAATGCGCTCGATCCTGCTAGTGGTGAGATCGTCCGTTTCCTGGAGGTGCCCGCCCATTCTGGGACTGCCTATGACGGCAAACATCTCTACCAGATCTCCGAGGGCCGCATTCAGAAGATCAATCCTGAAACTGGCGATATCCTCACCACCATCCCTGCCCCTACTGCCGATGACAACACTGGCCTCGCCTGGGGTGAAGGCAGCCTCTGGATTGGCCAGCGTGATGGCCGCAAAATTCATCAGCTTGATCCTCAAACCGGAGCCATCCTCCGCACCATTCCCTCCAACCGTGTCGTCACGGGTGTGACCTGGGTGGATGGCGATCTCTGGCACGGCACCTGGGAAGATGATAGCGAGTTGCGCCGCATCGACCCTCACTCCGGCGAGGTTTTAGAAAGCCTCGCCATGCCTCCTGGCATCGGCGTTTCCGGCCTCGAATCCGATGGTAAAGATCGCTTCTTTTGCGGCGGTGGCAGCGCCGGAAAGTTGAGGGTGGTGCGCAGGCCCAAGCGCCGGACTCATGCAGGTGGTGGTGCTTAATGCACCGAAGAATGAGCGGATTGCAGACGCACATGCTCCATCAGGGCTTTGACGGCTTTCCCTTGGTAGCGATAAGAGTTCCACATCATTGCCACGGTGCGAAAAGGTTTTTCTCCGGAGAAGGAGCGATAGACGCGCCTATCACTGAGGTCGAGCCTGCGCGCCATCTCCGGGACGATGGAGACACCATGGTCCAGCGCCACGAGTTCTTGAACGGTTGTGAGCTGGCTGGTGCGCTCGATGGTGACGGGTTGAACCGACTGCCGCCTGCAGAAGGAGGAAATGTTTTCCGAGAGGCAATGCGCCTCATTTAACATGACAAAAGGATACCCGTCCACGGCCTCAACCAAGAGGGGATCTTGGGTGGCCAAGGCATGTCCAGCGGGCAGAACGAGGAGCAATTCTTCAGAGAATAGCGGCTCGATCTCCAAAGCCTTTGCAATGATGGGCAGCGCGACGATCGCCAGATCAATGTCCCCCTGATTGCAGTTTTTAATGAGAGTCTCCGTCGTGTCTTCCTGAACGATCACGGAGATATCGGGATATTTTTCGGCGAAGCTGCTGAGAAAATTCGGCAGAAAATAAGGTGCGATGGTGGGTATCGTCCCCAGGCGGACGCGGCCTCGGCGGCCAGCTTCATCCAGCTCCGAAAAGGTGTCCTCGACCAGCTTTAGGATTTTCCTGGCACGCTCAAGGAGGAGCTCGCCAAAGTCAGTCAATACGACCTCGCGCGGTTTGCGCTCAAACAAGGACTGGCCAAGCTGGTCTTCGAGCTTTTGAATGGCCCGGCTAAGAGCCGATTGAGAGAGATTTAAGTCCGCCGCCGCACGCGTGAAGTTTTTGGCTCGGGCCAGGGCGACGAAATGTTCGAGCGATTGCAGATCCAGGCCATTTCTCATTCCGGAAGCTTAATGATGCGTTAAGCGCATGGCAACCATTCAAATAATGCATTGGATGCATCGCACATCTTCAAGCAAGTGGGAGATGCGGATCCAACCCAATCCGCAACACAACACCCAACCCAACCAAAACAGCTATGATATTACCAAGATTCAGGGCTCTGCTTTCCACTCTGATGCTGGCTCCGGTCATGATGGCTTCAGCCCAGGACGGCACGGCTCCGACCGTAACGGACAAGCCTGAAGAAGCCGTCGGCAAATGTCCCGTCATGGGCACGCCAGCGGGTCCCATGAGACACACCGCAGCAGGAGGCATGACCAATAGCGACTGGTGGCCGGAGCAACTGAATCTCAAGATTTTGCACCAGAATTCGCCCAAAGGAAACCCGATGGGTGGTGAGTTCGATTACGCCAAGGAATTTCAGAAGCTGGACCTGGAAGCCTTGAGGAAGGACCTGCGGGAACTGATGACCAGCTCCCAAAAATGGTGGCCGGCGGACTATGGCAACTACGGTCCCTTTTTCATCCGCATGGCCTGGCACAGTGCCGGTACTTATCGTCTGAGCGATGGCCGGGGCGGTGCTGGATATGGCACTCAGCGGTTCGCCCCGCTCAATAGCTGGCCGGACAATGCTAACCTGGACAAGGCACGTCGCCTCCTTTGGCCCATCAAACAGAAATATGGCAATAAGATCTCCTGGGCCGACTTGATGGTGCTCACGGGAAATGTGGCGTTGGAAACCATGGGCTTTAAGACCTTCGGTTTCGGTGGTGGCCGTGAGGATGTTTGGGAACCGCAGGAAGACATCTACTGGGGCCCTGAAAGTGAATGGCTGGGTGACAAGCGTTACAGTGGTGACCGGGAGTTGGAAAAGCCTCTCGCTGCTGTCCAGATGGGTTTGATCTACGTCAATCCGGAAGGCCCCAATGGCAATCCTGATCCCCTGGCTGCGGCCAAGGACATCCGCACCACCTTTGGCAACATGGCCATGAACGATGAGGAGACCGTCGCCCTCATCGCCGGTGGCCACACCTTTGGCAAGGCGCACGGTGCTGCAAAGCCGGATGGAAACGTCGGCCCTGAACCTGAAGGTGCCCCGCTGGAGGAGCAGGGTCTCGGCTGGAAAAATAAGCATGGCAAAGGCAACGCCGAAGATACTATCACCAGCGGCCTGGAAGGTGCCTGGACACCCACACCTGCCGCCTGGTCCCATGGTTACTTCACCAACCTGTTCGCCTTCGAATGGGAAAAGACCAAGAGCCCGGCTGGAGCCACCCAGTGGATCCCCAAAGGCGGTGCTGGCAAGGACATGGTGCCTGATGCGCATAACCCCGCCAAGCGCCACGTGCCCATCATGTTCACCACGGACATCGCTCTGCGCGAAGACCCGGCCTATGCCAAAATCTCCAAGCGGTTCCTCGATAACCCGGACCAGTTTGCTGAGGCTTTTGCCAAAGCCTGGTTCAAGCTCACCCATCGCGACATGGGCCCAGCCGAACGCTATCTAGGCCCCCTGGTTCCCAAGGAGAAACTCCTGTGGCAGGATCCCGTTCCTTCCGTGGACCATGAACTCATTGTCGAGCAGGACATCGCTGCTCTGAAGAGCAAGATCCGCGAGTCTGGCCTCACCATCCCTCAGCTCGTCTCCACCGCCTGGGCCTCTGCGTCCACGTTCCGTGGCAGTGACAAGCGCGGCGGTGCCAATGGTGCCCGCATCCGTCTAGCCCCGCAGAAAGACTGGGAAGTCAACCAGCCGAAGCAGCTTGCCAAGGTCCTGGAGACTCTTGAAAAGATCCAGAAAGAATTCAACGACGCGCAGTCCGGTAACAAGAAGGTCTCCCTGGCGGATCTCATCGTGCTCGGCGGCAGCGTCGGCGTGGAAGAAGCTGCTAAGAAGGCTGGTCACACCGTCCAGGTAGCCTTTCACCCTGGTCGCACAGACGCCACCCAGGAAATGACCGACGTGGATGCCTTTGCCGTGCTGGAACCGAAGTCCGATGGCTTCCGCAATTTCCTCGGCCATGAGCTTGACCGCCCCGCTCCAGAAAACCTCGTGGACCGCGCCCAGTTGCTGAAGCTTTCCGCTCCAGAAATGGCCGTCCTCGTCGGTGGCATGCGTGTCCTCGGCACCAACGTTGGCGAGCCGAATCTGGGCGTGCTGACCAAGCGGCGCGAAACCCTGACCAATGACTTCTTTGTCAACCTGCTGGCCATGGGCACCGACTGGAAAAAGTCCGAAATGTGCGAGTACTTCTATGAAGGCCGTGATCAGGAAACCGGTGAGCTAAAGTGGACTGCCACTGCTGTGGACCTCGTTTTCGGTTCCAATTCCCAGCTACGAGCCATCTCCGAAGTCTATGCCAGCGCCGACGCCGAGCCGAAGTTCGTTACCGACTTCGTCGCCGCCTGGAGCAAAGTCATGAACGCAGATCGCTTTGATCTCGTGAAATAATCTCCCGAGCCAACCCCCCCCGGACTTGTCCTTGCGGATAAGTGGCAAACCCATCTCAGCCCCTGGCTGGGGTGGGTTTTTGGTGTAGATACTTCGACAGGAACAACATCACGGATGCAAAGTGTGAAACTAATCTAATGTGGATTGTACTTATGGCATGACGCCAGATCTTAGAATCAGGAAATCAGATTTACATTAAGAAATGGCCAGTTTTCATCACCTATATGATCCAGAGGAAGAGATCTGGAACATCTATCTACAATTCGAATTTGCAGATTTAGAAAAGGAAGCACCACCATCACTTGAGCGAGTGATTCAGTGGTTTCAACAATACCCTGGGTTTGAGGGTTATCCCGGATTCATCGTCAAAGAAGGGGTCCCCTTAAAAAACGTCACGGGAAAAACTATTCGGGAGATTAGTTCTAACCACGGTATTGAGTTTGTGGAACTCTCCATCAAGCACGCCGTTAATAACTTCAGCAATAAACAATTGCTGCCAGGGCAGTCTAGGCTTCTGGCTGAAGCTTTCATGTCAGAATTTGAGTCACCTCTGGTTTTTTGCAACCAGTGTCGAGGCTCCGGCCCCCACTATTGGACATCTGGTTTCGGCGGCGTCACCCATCCTGAATTCGGCCACACCATCGAGTATTTTCTCTGCTGCATTGACCACAAGCGAATCGGATTTGTGTTCACGTTGAATGATGAATGATATGCGCCTCAGGATGCGGGTTCTATTCGGCCAGCGGAGGAACAATCTTTTGGCCTCGCTCAAGGAGCTTTTGCTGAAGTTGCGGATAGGGGACGTCCTGGACCGCGCAATCCTTTTCCAAAGCCATAACCGCAGCAGCACCTGCCGATTGACCCAGAACCATGAAGGTCCATTCCAAGCGGATGGCACCGTAACCTGCGTATGAAGCGGAGAGGGCGGAGGGGACCAGGAGATTGGTGCACTCGCTGCGCTTCGGAACGATGGCGCGATAGGGGATGCCAAAAGGGGCGTAGTTTTGGTAATTGATGAAGGCACCTTCATTATAGATATGACCATCGCGAATGACGGTGCGGGCGGCATGGAGATCCACAAACCACCAGCAGATGCCAATGGGGTCGTCCACAGGCGGAGTAGGCTGTAGAGTGCCACCAGTGGCACTTTCTCGCGGACGGGCGAGCACGTCGGCCTCGGTGATGACGTAATCGGAAACCATGCGGCGGGTGCTGCGCAGGTAAAGCATGCGGGGCCAGCCGCCATTGTCGGTGAACTCATCCGCACACAGCCCCCACTGCGACCATTCCTGACGGATCTTTTCAGGCACGGAGGCATCGGTGGAGAGGAAATAAATGAGCCCCTGCGTGTACCGCCGATGCTCGTCATAGATGGCCTTGCGCGCGCTGTAGCTGCCATTCGGGTAGCCATGGTTGCGGCCATAAAAATTGGCGGAGAGCTCGTGCCAGCTACCCAGGTCAACGAGGCGTTTTTTGGGATCGGTGCTCGGACTTCCAGGGCCATTCAGCCAGTCGTTCATGCCGCCAGCCGCTAGGAAACGACGGTAGATCTCATAGTCGGAGGACTGGTAGCCTTCCGGGGCGGTAATGGCGATTTTATTTGAATCATCTTTGGTTAGGGGCAGCCGGAAGCAGAAACCCATCGCGCTTTTGTCAGGTGCACCATGTTCACCCACTTCCTCATTCTGCACCCCGACGATGGTGCCGGAGGAAGGATCGCCAGGCGTTTTGTACGGATCCACCTTGACTCGAAACTGCTGCTCCAGCGTAGGATTGATGACCCCGCCCACGGTCTCCCCATATTTGGCATTGCCCTCCCGGCCCCATGCATAACTGACGCCGGAAAATGCCATAAGATCGCCCTCGACGGTGCCATCAATGAAGACCTTGCCGCTGATGCGTGTGCCATCCTCACAAAGAAAGCTGGTGATGCGGCCATCCTCTTTCACCACAGCACCCGGCGCTTCTGAAATGCGCTTGCTGCGCAGCACGGGGATCTTTTTCTCCGCCAGCCAATCATCCATCACTTTTTCCGCGATGGAGGATCGAAATCTGTATCGGGGTTCCGTCGCCCTGGGATCGTGGGCGCGGGCGATGCGGACAAAGAACTCTCGTGCGAGTCCTCCGACGGGCTCTCCATTTCCCGCCCGTTTGTCCACATCCTGATTGCCCAGCCCCTCCGCGATGATCCCGCCTAAATGCTGCACCGGGGAAACCAAAAGCACCTTCTGCCCGCCATCCGCCACCTCAATCGCCGCCATGATCGCCGAAGGCGAGTCCCCGTAGACAATGATGTCCGCCGAGTGCTCTTGGGGCGCATCTGCGAATGCAGACAGGGCCGTGAAGAAGCTGAGTAAACAAGTGAGCAAGTAGCGACGGATCATGCGGTGTTGAGGGGAGCGCGGAGACTCCTCTCCGCAATCGAAAACACAAGCGGCGAAGCCGCGACATTGAACGATGCGGGCAGGTGCGTAGCCGCGAAGCGAATGCCCACGCTCCTCTCGATCAACTTCGTTCCCACAGGATGAAGCCGGACTTCAGCCCAGCTTTCGCGGGATTCTCGCGGATGTAGGCGCTCACGGTTTCAAGATGTTCGGGACTGCGGATGAGACGGTCAAAGTATTCGGGCTGCCAGAAAGGATTGAGGTCGCAAAGACCGTTTTTGTGAATAAATCGACTGGAGACACCCTTCCAGCCTTGGAGGATGGCAGGGAGTGACTCGGCTACTTCCATCGAGAAGAGAACATGCACATGGTTAGGCATGATGACGTAACTTTGTAAGCGGTAGCGCTGATTATCGAAGTGATGCAAGCGCGCTTGGACGATCTGGGCAATGGGCGGAAGACGCAAAACAGCGGACCCGTGACCCGCATCCAGGGCTTCATCCAGCTTGTTTGAAAACAGTCCGTGGAAGCAAGCTTCCGTGATTTCATCCCAGGGTTGGGGGTGGTTGATGAAAAACATTTCCCGCTCAGTATGCCAGGTATCTACGACCTCTCGGGGCAATGAATCCGCCAGACGAAACGTCACAAAGACAGGCACTTCATCCTGCTGCCAATGAGGCAGCCTGTGCTCCGTCTTTTCGATTTCACCCCTCGGATTGAAGAACTTCACAGACACGAGGGGAGCGTGGAGACTCTTTTCCGCAATCGAAAAACTAGGCGGCGAAGCCGCGATGAGAAGATGCGGGCAAGAGTGCCCACGCTCCTCTCGGGATCTTTCGACTCGAAGGTACTTTTGGTGATTTGAGAGATTTCCCTCAACGTCCGTTAATGCCCTGGATTTGAAATGGCCAAGCGATGCGAGGGGAGCGCGGAGACTCCTCTCCGCAATCGAAAAACATAGGCGGCGAAGCCGCGACATTAAACGATTGCCCACGCTCCCCTCAACCCTGCTTGCTTACTGGTGATACTCCTGCAACGCCCTGACCTCCACCTCACTCCCTTGCAATGACTTGATCGCTCTCATCGCAGCATCCGCCCCACGCAGCGTGGTCATGATGGGGATGCGGTTTTGCATGGCGGCGGTGCGGATCTTGATTTCGTCTTCGCGGGGGTTTTTGCCGCTGGGGGTGTTGATGACGAGGGCCATGTCCTTGTTCTTCATGAGATCAATGACGTTCGGGCGCTGGCCGCTGGCGAGCTTCGGCAGGATATTGACGGGGGTGCCGCTTTCGGAGATGACCTGGCCGGTGCCGGCGGTGGCGTAGAGGGTGAAGCCGAGGTCGGCGTAGCCTTTGGCGATGCGGGCGACATTGGGGCGGTCGGTCTCTTTGACGCTGATGAAGACATTGCCTTTCGTCGGCAGGGTGCCGCCAGCGGCCATCTGGCTTTTGGCAAAGGCGAGGCCCATGTCCATGTCGATGCCCATGACTTCGCCGGTGGATTTCATCTCAGGCCCAAGGGCGATGTCCACGCCCTGGAACTTGCTGAAGGGGAAGACGGCTTCTTTGACGCTGAAATGCTTCGGATGGACTTCCTCGGTGAAACCCAGTTCCTTGAGGGTCTTGCCAGCCATGATCTTGGCGGCGAGCTTCGGCAGCGGAATGCCGATGGCCTTGCTGACGAAGGGGGCGGTGCGGGAGGCGCGGGGGTTCACCTCGATGACGTAGAGGTCGTCGCCTTTGACGGCGAGCTGCATGTTCATCAGGCCGCGCACGTTGAGGGCTTTGGCCAGCTTTTTGGCGGCATCGCTGATGCGGCCCTGCATCTCGGCGGTGAGGCTGAAAGGAGGGATGACGCAGGCGCTGTCGCCGGAGTGAATGCCAGCCTCTTCGATGTGCTCCATGATGGCACCGATGACGGTGGTCTCGCCATCGCTGATGCAGTCCACATCCACCTCGGTGGCGTCTTCCAGGAAGCGGTCCACCAGCACGGGGCGGTCGGGTGTGGCCTCGACGGCGTTCTTCATGTAGTGGGTCAGTTCGGCATCGCTATAGACGATCTGCATGGCGCGTCCACCGAGCACGAAGCTGGGGCGCACAAGGCTGGGGTAACCGATGCGGGCGGTGATGGCCAAAGCCTCCTCCAGGGAGGTGGCGGTGCCGCTGGGGGCCTGATGCAAGCCGAGCTCATCAAGCAGGGCAGCGAAGAGCTTGCGGTCCTCGGCCAGCTCGATGTTTTTCGGGCTGGTGCCGATGATGCGCACGCCGTTTTCCTCCAGGCCTTTAGCGAGGTTCAGCGGGGTCTGGCCGCCGAACTGGACGATGACGCCCAGCACCTGGTCGTTGCGGTTTTCACGCTCGTAGATGTTCAGCACGTCTTCCAGGGTCAGCGGCTCAAAGTAGAGCTTGTCACTGGTGTCGTAGTCGGTGGAAACGGTCTCCGGATTGGAGTTCACCATGATGGTCTCATACCCCAGCTCGCGCAGGGCGAAGGAGGCATGGACGCAGCAGTAGTCGAACTCGATGCCCTGGCCGATGCGGTTCGGACCGCCACCCAAAATCATGACCTTCTTGCGGTCGTTGTCGCGGACTTCGTCTTCGGTGCCGTAAGTGGAGTAGTAGTAAGGCGTCTGCGCTTCGAACTCAGCGGCGCAGGTGTCCACGAGGCGGTAGGTGGGGATGATGCCCGCCGCTTTGCGGAAATTACGGACATCTTTCTCCGAATTGAGTTTGTGAAGGCCAAACTCGGTGCCTCCTTTAACTCCCAAAATTTCGAGCTTCGTGCGATGGGAGATTTGGCGATCTGAAAAACCGAGACGTTTAAGTTTGCGAATCCGATCAACATTCCAAATTCGGGCGGCCGCGTCGGGCTGTCTTTCCTGATTGATGGCATCGCCAATAAGCTCGTCATCTTGCTTCACAATCTCCTCAATCTGCCTCAGGAACCACCGGTCGATCTTGGTCAGGCCAAAGACCTTCTCCACATCCCAGCCGATGGCAAAGGCCTGGCCGAGGAAGAAGATGCGTTCGGCATTGGGGACGGTGAGTTTGGTGGTCAGGGTCTCTTCGTCCACGACCACATCGGCACCGTCGCCGATCAATCCGAAGCGTTTGATTTCCAGGCTGCGCAGCGCCTTCTGCATGGATTCCTTGAAGGTGCGGCCAATGGCCATGGCCTCGCCCACGGACTTCATCTGTGTGGTCAAGGTTTCATCGGCACCGGGGAATTTTTCGAAGGTGAAACGGGGGACTTTGGTCACCACGTAGTCAATGGTCGGCTCAAAGGAGGCGGGGGTCTCGCGGGTGATGTCGTTCTTCAGTTCGTCCAGGGTATAACCCACAGCGAGTTTGGCGGCGATCTTGGCGATGGGGTAGCCGGTGGCCTTGGAGGCGAGCGCGGAGGAGCGCGACACACGCGGGTTCATCTCGATGACGATCATGCGGCCCGTGTCAGGCTGGATGGCGAACTGGATGTTCGATCCGCCTGTTTCCACACCGATCTCGCGAATGCAGGCGAAGGACGCATCGCGCATGATCTGGTATTCGCGATCCGTCAACGTCTGGATGGGGGCCACGGTGATGCTGTCACCGGTATGCACGCCCATGGGGTCCAGGTTTTCGATGGAGCAGATGATGACGCAGTTGTCCGCCTTGTCCCGCATCACTTCCATTTCGAATTCCTTCCAGCCCAGCAGGGACTCTTCGATGAGCACCTCGCTGACGGGGGAGAGGTCCAGGCCGCGACCCGTGATGTATTCGAATTCTTCCTTGTTATACGCAATGCCGCCGCCGGTGCCGCCCAAGGTATAGGCAGGGCGGATGATGAGGGGCATGGTGCCGATCTCCTCGGCAATGACGCGCGCTTCCTCAATCGTATGGGCGACGCCAGACTGTGGCAGGTCCAGCCCGATGGCGAGCATGGCGTTTTTGAATTTGAGGCGGTCTTCACCTTTCTCGATGGCGTCCGGTTTCGCACCGATCATACGCACGCCGTGTTTTTCCAGCACGCCGGAATGATGCAGGGACATGGCCGTATTCAGAGCTGTCTGGCCGCCCAGGGTGGGCAGGAGTACGTCCGGCTTTTCCTTGATGATGATCTTCTCGACGATCTCTGGGGTGATCGGCTCGATGTAGGTCCGGAAGGCGAATTCCGGGTCGGTCATGATGGTGGCCGGGTTGGAATTGATGAGCACGACCTCATAACCTTCCTCGCGCAGCGCCTTGCATGCCTGGACGCCGGAATAGTCGAACTCACAGCCCTGGCCGATGACGATGGGGCCGGAACCGATGACGAGGATGCGTTTGATGGAGGGATCTTTGGGCATGGAGGCGGAGGGCGGAAAGAGAAGAGAAAGCTTAGGTTGGGGCTTTCAAGGCTGCCACAGGTGGAGGCGGCGGTTCCGGGAACCGCTCATCTTTACGGCGGCAGCCGGGAAAGCGCGGCATCTTGCACAGAGCAGACGCGCTGTAAAGGGCGGAGGATGAAGATGTGTTGCCGGAAGGCCCTGTTTGTGGCATTTTCTGCCCCGGAATTCATGAGTGCGCTACGGATGCTGCCGGAGATCCCAAACCAGACGGCCTATAATCTGGACCGCCGGGATGAACTGGGCCGTGAGGTCCAGGTGCGAAACTGGCCCGGTAGGGTCGAAACGGACCGCTTTGGCCGGATGGTGATGTTACGATATGAAGAATATGACCATGGTTTCCAAATGGCGTCCATCTCGGCGGAAATGAAGCGCCTGCTCAGCGATGGAAGCCTGTCCTTTGCCTGCCCCATCTCCACCTCTGATGGCGTGAAGGTGGCGGATGTATCCTGCGTCTCGAAAAAGCGCCTGCTCAAAATTGGTGGCCGCACCGCTCTGTCCGCCGCACCCGAGATTTGCGTGGAGGTCATTTCCCCTGCCAATACCCGGGGCGAGATCGAAGAAAAACGCCGCCTCTACTTCGAAGCCGGTGCCAAGGAGGTCTGGATTTGCGACAAAAAAGGCCGAATGATTTTTTTCCTCAAGGACGCTCCATCCCTCGCGGCCAAGCTGTCAAAACTCTGCCTACAAATGCCCAAAAACATTGTCTGAGGCGGAGGAAAACAGGCATGTTCTCGAAACAGCAGGCTAGGGCGGATTGGCGAGCCGCCCAAACACCGTCCGCATCTGCTCCACGCTACCAATGGCCAGGACCACCTCATACTCAAAAACGAGTCCCGGTTTCAGGGCAAAGGTCCGAATGGGGGCACAGTAGGAGCAGTCTCCCCGGTTGCCATTCCGTACGCGGTAGCTGGTCAGCTCCTGTGCGTGCGGAACATAAAGCCCCAGGCCGGAATCCCGGGCATCCACCCAGGCGGCCCAGGGTTTCGGACCCAGGCGAAAAAGCTCATTGGGGAAGCCAGGTTGTTTTCTTTGGAGGCTGCCGTCTTCCCCCACAAAGACCAGGGTTTCCAGGGTCGGCTTCACAAAGAGCGCGGGCAGCTCCTGGTGGTAGGGTTTGTGCTCCTTTTCCCCTGTGTAGGTGACTTTGAACTTCAGCCGTGCTAGGCCGCCTTCCAGCTGCAGCCATTGCTCCAGAGTCACTTCCTTCAGGAGTTCTCCAGTCGCCCAGTGGCGGGGGATGATTTTGGCATACAGCAGGTCCTTTTCCTCCCGGCTTTCCACGATTTGGGCGGGCTGGTTACGCCAGCTCCCGCCCTGCACAGGGTTGTAGCGCCAGGGTTTGCCATTCCAGTCACTACCGTCGGCATCTCCGTAATAGGACTGCTGGAGGTAACGCCCCACATCGTAGGCATTGAGGAGATTGTCCGAGGAATGTGAATGTGAAAACCAGCCGATGCAGCCACCTGCGCTGAGGTTGGCTCCCAGCCTTACCTTTCCGTTGTCCAGGAATACCCAGTGCTCAACGGCGAAGCAGGCGCAGGATTGCACCATCAGGATGAAGAGGAGACGATGAATCATGCGCGTAGCTCTAAAGTCATTTTACCCCGAGTATTTCCAGAGCTTTTTCTTCGCTGAGGCCATCCAGGAGCATGCATTCGATGTCACGAAATTCACCATTCATGGACCAGAGGGAAATACCACCGTTGGTGACAGGTCCCACCACAGGATAGGGCATTAACGGGCGGTCATCCACCCAGCCATAGGCATTGTCTCCTACCACCGCCAGGGTCAGCAGGACTGGAGAATCCGTTCCCTCCCGGGGTTTGAGCTTCAATGCGCTGGGCGCATTTTCCTCCTCGGGTCCCTGGCCAAACCAGACTAAACGGGTGCCGAAGTTCAATTTGATACCTTGCGGTCCTCTGACCCTTGCTTGAAGGCCGGACATTTTGACTCCAGCAGGACGTTGCAGGCGAGTGCGCACTGCGATGTCGGTGCCATACACGCCCAAGCTTTTTCCATGAGTCGCCTTGAGCACTCCTTCGGGAGTGACGACCAAGTCACCCAAAGATGGATTTCCAGGGTAGAAACGAATGGGAAACCACTGCCCCGGGGATTTTGGAAAAAAAGACAGGGGTGTTTTGTGAGGCACAGCCGCTGCCGTTTGTAACGTCGTCGTGCGCCACCAGGACCCTAGCGCGATGCACATGAGCAGGAGGCACAGAACAGCCAGGGCCAGTAGTGGAGATTTGAGACGCCTCGAGCCGGTACCTTTTTCTGGAATGTGTGTAGTCTTGGACCTGCCCGCTAAACTGCCCAGGCTTTCATTGATTTTGAGTGGGCTTGTGTAAACCCGCTCCCGTGCACCCGCCTTGATCACGGGCTGCGTCATGATGCGGTCCAGGTCGGCACGCATGTCGGATGCCTTGGGGTAGCGTAGATCGCGGTCTTCGCGCAACGCTTTGGCGATGATGCCGTCATAGCGTGGATCCAGCCCAGGCACCTGCATGGAGGGTAGCTCAAACAAGCCCTGGGGCAGTTTCCCGGTCAGCATGTGGTAAAGCATCACGCCCAGGGCATAGATGTCTGCCCGCAGATCCACCGTCATGTTCGGAGTCAACACTTCAGGGGCCATGTAGTGGGGAGTGCCCAGGGTACCGCCGCTCTGGGTCAGGTGTTGACTTTCGCCTCCCTCATGGAGCTTGGCCAGGCCAAAGTCGGTCACTTTCACCGCCCCGTCAGACCTGACCATGATGTTGGACGGTTTGATATCCCGGTGGATGATACCTTTCTCATGGGCGTATTGAAGGGCATCACAGACATGGGTGGTGATGACCATGGCGTGTTCCGTATGCAGGCGATGATTGGCCGTGATCAGCTTTTGGACATCCGTACCTTCCACATATTCCATGACGATGAAGAGCAGCCCGCAGGAAGTCTCTCCAAAATCATAGACAGTCACGATGCCCGGATGGCTCAGCCTGGCCATCGCCCGGGCTTCGTTTTTAAAACGGCTGCTGGAGCTGGTTTCGGTTTTTTCCATACTGCTTGGAAGGATCTTGATGGCCACCTGCCGGTCAAGATTCGCCTGCCGACCCTGATACACCGCGCCCATACCACCCCGGCCTAGCATGCGCTGGATCAGATATTGGGGCAGCAAAGCTTGCAGGTCCTCCACCTCCGGCGGTTGCCACCCATGGCCATGCTTGCTCGTGCCTAACAATACATCCTGCATCGCTGACGCCTGGCCCGCCGGGAAGCCGTCAGGGGATGGAGCCGGAACATCGTTACTCATGGGACGTGATTAAACAGAAAGAAAACGCGGGAACTAACAAGGCCCTTTATATGAACTCCGCACCTGCAAAAAGGGCAAAAGTGGGGTGGCGCTGCTTTTGAAGTCTGGTAAGGCATTCTGCTGAACAAATGTCCGTTCCCCCCGCCCATGGCCCCAGTTTTCAGACCACCCGCTGGACGCAGGTGATCCGGCTGCGTGAAGGGGCCGGTGAAGCTGAGCGTGATTCCATCCTGCAGCAGCTTTGCCAGGCTTACTGGCTGCCGCTTTACGAGTATGCCCGGCGGTCTGGAAAGTCCCCCCACGATGCGGAGGACATGACCCAGGGCTTTTTCCAGCATGCCCTTGGCCAGGACCTGTTTGCCAAAGCGCGCCAGGACAGTGGAAAAATGCGCAGTTTTCTCCTCACCGCTTTTCAAAACTACATCTCCAATCAGTACCAGCGGGACACGGCGGCCAAACGCGGAGGGAAAACACCGGCCCTGTCTCTTGATGTCATGCAGGCTGAGGCGCGATACCAGAGTGAACCCCGGCATACTGCCACACCGGAGGAGCTGTATAACCGCCGCTGGGCCCGGGATTTCTTCATCGCAGTCCAGGAGAGTTTACGCACGGAATACAGAAGCAAAGGCAAAGAGCCCTTTTTTCATGCCCTCCAGCCCTGGCTGTTTGTGGAAGCGAAAGCGGCGGACATTTTACTTCAGGCAGAAGCTCTCGGGGTCACGGAAGGTAACTTGCGCATCATGCTCCTGCGCTTCCGCAAGCGTTACCGTGAGCTCTTCCATCAAGGCGTGGCGGATACATTGGACTCCGCCTCCAAAGAAGAAATTGATCAGGAAGTCCGGGAATTGATCCGGCTGGCGGCTGCGTGATGACGACGGGCATTTTCGTCTCATTAGTATAGGGAGCGGTGCCCGTCCCTCCTTGAGCGGTGGGGTAGCCCGTGTTATCTGCGGGGGTGCCTCCAACCCTTGCCACCATTGTTTATCCGCTGATCGCCGCGCTGTTGTATGCTTTCGGAGCTTTGGTACTGAAGCGGTCCAGCGAACTGGGCGTGGGCCTATGGCGCACCACCTTCGTGGCCAATTTCATTGTGGCCGGTCTCTTTTCCCTCCTCTGGCTGCTGGGTGGACCGCCCATTGAAAAGGAACTGCTCTGGCAGCCGGGCGTGATCGCCATGTGTCTCTTTGTGGGCCAGATCTCGCAGTTCATCGCTTTGGAAAAAGGGGATGTTTCTGTGGCGGTGCCGGTCTTTGGCCTGAAGGTCATCCTGGTGGCCTTTTTGACACCCATTCTGATTGGCGATGCGGTCGGGCTCCGGTTGTGGGCAGCCGCTTTCTTGAGCGTTATTGGCATCGTATTTCTCAACAAGAAAGACCAGGGTAAGCGTCCCCGTGGACTAGGCATCACCCTGCTGGCTGGCGGAGTCGGGGCGGTATGCTTTGCGGTGTTTGACGTGCTGGTGCAGAAATGGGGCCCGTACTGGGGCGTAGGCCGCCTTTTGCCCTGCATTTTCTGGATCAATGCCCTGTTTTCCTGCGGGCTGGTGTTTCGTTTTTCGGCACCGCTTAGCGCTATTCCACGCCCGGCCTGGGGCTGGTTAGGCGGCGGTTCAGTTCTTCTGGGCACGCAGAGCATTCTTTTCGTCAGCACGCTGGCCACTTATGGTAAGGCCACTTCAGCAAACATCGTGTACGCCTCGCGCGGCCTGCTCAGCGTGGCTCTGGTATGGATGATCGGCCATTGGTTTTTCAATACGGAGCAAAACCTCGGCCCCGCTGTCCTGCGCTGGCGGCTAGCGGGTGCCCTCCTGATGATGAGCGCCATCGTGCTGGTGGTCGTGTGAGCCACAAAGACGGCGACTTTTGCCGTATTGACAAGGCTGCTCGAGCTGGACTTACGCGACGAGTGGATTCCACACTTCGGAAAAGCCAAAGCCTTCGAAGTCCTTTACGTTGGCGGTAGCAAAATCAGTGACGCCAAAAGCGCGAAGGCTGAGCGCAGTGCGCGCGTCATAAATACGCCGACGGGCGAAGCCGTGGGTGGATGCGTGTTGCCATAGTCCGGCATGGAGTTCGCGGCTGGTGGGGGGAAAGCCAAAGACTTTCCAGCGGGGATGCTGGCGATAGCTTTGAATAACGGCAACGGCTTTGGGCGCAGTCAAGGGAGAGGTGAGGACGACGGGGTTTCTCAGCAGGAGGTAGAACTCGGTGAGTACAAATTCGCTGAGGGCCACATCTTCGCGGACAGAAACCGATTCGATGAACTGGAGGGCTGCGGCGTGATGCGGCGAGGCCTCGCTGTAGCTGTAGAGAAGGAGATTGGCGTCAATGGAAAGCATGGGGCTTCAAAGTAGGCCCGTTCACGCAAGTTGCGGGTCGCCATCGGCAAAGGCTACCTCGCGGAGTTGCTCGGCAGACAGTCCTTTCCAGCCCACTTGTTTAGAAGTGGGTGGACTCCAGGCGGGGGCAGGGCCCGTGGGCGGATCAGGATAAACTTGGAGCAGCAATTCAGCCCCTCGGCGGAAAGTTTCCGCAAGGGACCATTCACGCTGTTTGGCAAAAGTGCGGAGTTCATGAAACAGCTCCTCTGGAACCTGGATCTGGGTTTTCGTCATGCCTCAAATTACCATGTCCATCAAAATGATGTCAAGGATAGAGGGCGCTACCGAAACCTTTTTACAGATACGGCTCGATGTCCAGTTTGCCGTTGGTCGCGCAGATGAACATGGTGCCGGGTTTCACCGTGCTGTCTCGGGTGACGATTTTGCCCCCGGCGGCTTCCACCAGCATCACGCCGGCGGCCACGTCCCAAAGGCTGATCTGCTCCTCCACATAGGCATCCAGCCGACCGCAGGCGATGTAAGCCAGCGCCAGTGCTGCGCTGCCGAGCATGCGGGTCTTGAAGACCTCGTAGCTGATCCGGCGGTAACGCTCGAACCCGGCGTCCAGCGCAGATTTGCTTTTGGAAAAGCCGACAGTGACGACGGCCTGGCTCATCTCACTGCGGATGCTTGTGGAGATGGGCTTGCCATTCAGAGTGGGTACGCCGCCTTTGACGACGGACCAGGTTTCATTCTGCATCGGGTCGTGGATCACGCCCAGGAGCGGCTCCTTCGTGGAGCGTACCCGAGCACCGATGGACACGCAAAAATGGGGGATGCCGTAGAAATAGTTCACCGTGCCGTCGATGGGGTCCACGATCCATTCCACATCGCCATCACCGCCCACATCGCCTTCTTCTTCACCCAGGATGCGGTGGTCCGCATGATAGCCCAGGATGATGTCTGCAATGAGCTGCTGAGTGCGCACATCCAGCTCCAGTTTCACATCGCGCCGGTGCATCTCGTTGACGGTCTTTTCAGATCCGAAGTTGTCTTTGATCAGCTTGCCGGCCTGGTGGGCGGCTTCAGTGGCGATGGCGATGAGTTCTGGCATGGAAGTGTGGGGACGAAGTTCCCGGTTCGTCGGAATAAGGATTTAAGGGAACTTTTTCAAAGACGCCTGCTGGGTGATAAACGCGATCAACTCACGGGCCAGCACGGCTTTGGACTGACGCGGCAGGGGGAACGGCGAGGCATCAGGCAGGCACAGAGTGACTTCGTTCTCCGCGCTGTCAAATCCGATGCCTGCCCTGGACACATCATTCGCGATCACCAGATCACAGCCCTTGCGCACCAGCTTGTCATGCGCGTGCTCCAGCAGCCGCTCTGTCTCCGCCGCAAAGCCAACTAGAAAACCAGTGAAACCAAAAACACGGCGGGCGGAGCCCAGGATGTCTTCCGTTTTTTCCAGGGTCAAGGTCAGCGTCTCGCCCGTCTTTTTGATCTTTTGCTCGGCGATAGCAGCAGGCCGGTAATCAGCCACCGCTGCGGAAAAAATGGCAATGTTCTGCCCCTCCATGCGGTCGCGCACGGCTTCATACATCTCTCGCGCGGTTTCCACTTTGATCAGGGACACCCCTTCGGGAGCAGCCAGCACGACAGGTCCAGAAATCAACGTCACTTCATGGCCTTTGTCACGGGCAGCCTCAGCCAGGGCATACCCCATTTTACCGGACGAACGATTGGTCAGATAGCGCACCGGGTCGAGCGGCTCACGCGTGGGACCGGCGGTGATGAGGATCTTCATGCCTGGCCTTTTTCTAAAATAGCCTGTACCGCCGCCAGGATCTCTTCCACAGGGGCCAGCCGTCCCACCCCCTCATAACCGCAGGCCAGCATGCCCTCTGCTGGCTCCACCCATTGGGCACCCCATCCCTTCAGCGTTTCCACATTTTTTTGCGTCGCCGGGTGCAGCCACATTTTCCCATTCATCGCCGGGGCGATCAGGATGGGTGCCCGGGTCGCCAGAGCGATGGCTGTCAGTGCATCGTTGGCAAAACCATGCGCCAGGGAGGCCAGCACGTTGGCCGTGGCGGGGGCGATCAGGAGCAGGTCCGCATCATCGGCGAGCTGGATGTGGCCTGGCTGCCAGCCTTCTTTTTCCGCAAACAGATCCGTCACCACCGGGCGGCGGGAGAGGGTGGCCAGCGTCAGCGGGGTCACAAATTCCAGTGCACCCTTCGTCAGCACACAGGTCACTTCATGCCCTGCCTTGGTGAGCTGGCTGGCCAGATCCGCCGCTTTATATGCGGCAATGGAGCCGGTGATGCCGAGGACGATGCGTGACATAGGGAGTCAATAAACCGGGCCTGCCTCTCTTGCAAACACCGCCTTTGTCCGTGCAATCCATCAAATGTGTGGTTAATCCCGGCGCATGTCTTTCCTGAAACGCTTCGAAGTCTGGCTGCTCATCATCCTCAGTTTGGGAGCCACCATCTGGGTTTTCACCATGGATTCAGATCCCAGCATGGACGATCCTCAGCCCGTCCTTGCCGATGCCTCCAGTGAAGCTGCCCTTAAAATCCATCGCACCACTCTGGAGCGTGATTATGGCAATGCCCGTCTGGATATCGAGCTGCGCTACCGAAATAGCAGCCCCCGGCCGCTTTCGCTCCAACCTCCCGATGTGAGGCTTCTGACGGCCGATGGCAAAGAAGTGCCCCCTTTCACGCTTGCCACCGAGAAGCCACCCCAGATCCCTGCCCAATCTGCCCAGGATGTGCGCCTGCGCTATTGGCTGGAGAAAGGGCATCTGAATGGAGCTTTAATCCTCGAAATACGGGGTGAAAAAGCCGACGTGAAGACGGCTTCCCCGATAGACCTGGACACCCTAGAAAACGGCAAGCCGAAGACCTGGACCGGTGCCATTCAATAGCTTACTCGCGACCTGTTTTGGAAAACTCTTGACGAATTAGACCAATCAGTCTATTCTGTTCTCGTTATGAGCGACAGGACCACCAAGGAACGCATTCTCGACGCAGCCGAAGAGCTGATGCTCGAGAAGAGCTTTCATGCGGTCGGCCTGAATGAAATCCTCAAGGCTGTGAAAGTCCCCAAGGGTTCCTTTTATCATCACTTTGAGTCCAAGGAGCAGTTCGGTGTGGAAATGCTCCGGCATTATGTCGCGGAATCCACCGCTTATAAAACCCGGCTGTTACTGCCCCCAAACCCTGAGCCGGATCCCCTGCTCCGCCTCTTGACCTACTTTGAGTCTAACATCGCCAAAGCTACTGAATCCCAAGGGAGATGCCCATGTTTGGTGATTAAACTAGCCTCTGAAGTGGGAGGTTTTAGCGAGCCCATGCGCCATGTCCTTGCTCAGGGCACACGGGAGTGGACGGGCGTTTTTGAGCGCTTGCTTGAGGAGGGGCTGGAGAAAGGCAAGATCTCACCCGCAATCCGTCCTGCCCTCATGGCCCCCGTCATCCTGGACTTGTGGACCGGTGCTATGCAGCGTGCTTCCACCACCCGCAGCGTGACTCCTCTTCGTGAAGCCATCGCTTTTTTGAAGTCCATGCTCGCTCCACCGCAGAGCTAAATTTTTCCAACAATAATTAAACCGACTGGTCTAATACACTCGTAAATCTCAACTCTAACTCATATGAAACCTCAAGCACTCACCAACGAAACTTTTGATGCCGCCATCAGCAATACCACTGGCCAACCCGTCCTTGTGGACTTCTGGGCAGAATGGTGTGGTCCTTGCCGCATGCTGGCCCCCATCCTGGACCAGCTCGCCGGCGAGCAGGAAGGCAGCGCCACCATCGCCAAGGTGGACATTGATGCCCACCCTGAATTGGCCGAACGCTTCGGCATCCGCGCCATCCCTACGCTCATCGTTTTCAAAAACGGCAAGCCTGTGAACACCATTACTGGCGTCAAGAGCAAGGCTTTCCTTGAAGCCGCCCTGGCTGCGTGATTCGATTCCGAAAGATTGCCCTTTCCCTATGAATCTCTCCCAGCGTCCTCCCCGCAGCCCACGTGTCCGCCTCGGCGGATACGTGTTGCTGCCCCGTGTACTCGACAAATGCCGGGCTGAAATCGCCGGTACCTCGGGCGATTATCATTACAACTGCCCCATGGACCGCCGCTTTTTTGAGTTCGCCGGTTTGGACCATGAAGCCTTGAAAGCCGAAGTGGCCAAAGGCGGTGGCGATGGTGAAGTCCTTGCCTGGATCCTTACCAACCGGAAGAACCAGCATAGCGACTGGGAGATCGCTCAATGGAGCGCCCATCGTGAAGCTACCGCTCCCTCCGACAACGAAAGCCGCGATTTCATCAACCAGATGGTCGCTCAGGCCGGTGGTGCCACCCGTGAAGACATCGCCACCATCTTCGATTATCTGGACCTCGACGATTATGTCACCTTTGGTGGCAAAGCTTAGCCTCTCCCCTCGCATCCACACACCCACACCACCATGAGTACTCCCGTGCACGCCCTTGCCGCCTTAGGTTCCAAACAGGCCCTCCAGCCCTTCGAGTTCACCCCTGGCCCTCTCGGTGACGAGCAGGTCGAAATCGCCGTGGAATCCTGTGGCCTCTGCCATAGCGACCTCTCCATGCTGGACAATGATTGGGGTGCCTCCACCTACCCCTTTGTTCCCGGCCATGAGGTCGTGGGAAAAGTTGTGGAACTGGGCCCTCACACCAAGCGCCTAAAAGTGGGAGATCGCGTCGGCCTCGGATGGAATTCCGGCAGTTGCGGGGCTTGCGCCCAATGCCTCTCGGGAAATCAAAATCTCTGCCCCACAGCCGAGGCCACCATCATCGGCCGCCATGGCGGATTTGCCACCCGGGTACGTGCCCACTGGACCTGGCTGAACCCCATTCCTGAAACATTGGATGCCAGCAAAGCCGGCCCGCTCTTCTGTGGCGGCATCACCGTTTTTAACCCCATCATCCAGTGCGGAGTCCAGCCGACGGATCGCGTCGGCGTCATCGGCATTGGCGGTCTGGGCCACTTGGCGCTGAAGTTCCTCCGCGCCTGGGGCTGCGAAGTCGTCGCCTTTACCAGCAGTGAATCCAAGCGCGAGGAAGCCCTGCAACTGGGTGCCCATCGCACCCTGAATTCCAGAGACAAAGGCGACCTCAAAAACGCCGCCAGCAGTTTCGACTTCATCCTAAACACGACCAACGTCGCGCTCGACTGGAACACCTACATCGCCGCTCTCAAACCCAAAGGCCGCCTACACACCGTCGGTGCCGTTCTGCAGCCTCTGGACCTCGCCGCCTTCCCCATGATCTCCGGCCAGAAGTCCGTCTCCGGTTCCCCGATCGGCAGCCCCGCCACCGTGGACACCATGCTGGAATTCTGCGCCCGCCACAGCATCGCCCCCACGACAGAAACCTTCCCCATGTCCCGCGCCAACGAGGCCCTAGACCACCTCCGTTCCGGCAAAGCCCGGTATCGCATCGTCCTGGAGAATGATCTTAACGCCTAACTAAAGATCCATCCCCATGTCCTCGCTCTTCACTCCCCTCACCCTCGGTGGCATTGAACTGCCTAACCGCATCTTTATGGCCCCGCTCACCCGCTGCCGGGCGGATGCAGACCACGTCCCCACGGATCTGATGGTGGAATACTATTCTCAGCGCGCCAGCGCCGGCCTCATCATCGCCGAGGCGACCATGGTCATGGAAGGAAACTCCGCCTTTGCCGGTCGTGAACCGGGCATCTACTCAGACGCTCAAATCGTCGCCTGGAGAAAGGTCACCGATGCTGTCCATGCGAAGGGTGGGCGCATCTTCCTCCAGCTCTGGCACGGGGGCCGCGCCTGCCATCCATACTTCAATGATGGAGCCACACCTGTCTCCGCCAGCCCCATTCCCATCACCAACGATGAGGCGCATACGCCTGAGGGCAAGAAACCCTACGCCACTCCACGCGAGCTGCGTGAGGAGGAACTGCCAGCCATCGTCGAAGCCTTTCGCAAAGCAGCACTAAACGCCAAAGTGACCGGTTTTGATGGCGTCGAAATTCATGGGGCCAATGGTTATCTACTGGACCAATTCCTGCGTGATGGTAGCAACCGCCGTGGCGGTGAATATGGAGGCCCCATCGAAAACCGCGCTCGTCTTCTGCTGGAGGTGGTCGATGCCGCTGTCAGTGTTTGGGGAGTGGGTTTCGTTGGCGTGCGCCTGTCCCCTCTCAACAGTTTCAATTCCATGGAGGACAGCGATCCCGCCGGTCTAACAGCTTATGTGGCAACGCAGCTCGATCAACGCGGCATCGCTTACCTGCATCTGATGCGCGCCGATTTTTTCGGCCTGCAAAAAGGCGATGTCGTCAGCATCGCCCGCGCCGCTTTCAAAGGCACCCTCATTGGTAACATGGGCTATACTCCCGAAGAGGCTGCGGCGGCGATTGAAGAAGGCACCCTCGAAGGCGTCGCCTTCGGTCATCATTACGTCAGCAATCCAGATTTGGTCGAGCGTATCCAGGCTGGCATTCCCTTGGTGGAACCTGATGCCAGCACTTTCTATACTCAGGAAGCCAAGGGTTATACTGACTATCCAACCCTGGCCGCCGCGTGATGTCCTCTTCACGCCCGCCCATTTCTGAAAAAGCCCTCCTGATCCTTCTGGCCGCAGTCCAGTTCGCCCACATCATGGACTTCATGGTCATGATGCCGCTGGGCCCGCAGCTCATGAGGGAGCTAAACATCGGCCCGGAACGGTTCAGCGGCATGGTGGCTGCCTATACCTTTGCTGCCGGTATTGTCGGCCTCCTGGCAGCCCCTTTCATGGACCGCTTTGACCGGAGGAAACTGCTGCTCTTCTGTTTTGCCGGATTCATCCTCGGCACCCTGGCTTGTGCACTCTCCCATACGGCTGAGGCACTCACGCAGGCCCGCATTGTTTGCGGGGCCTTCGGCGGCGTTTCGGGCGCTCTCATCATGGCCATCGTCAGTGATGTCGTGCCGCCCGTCCGGCGTGCGGCAGGTATGGGCATCATCATGACAGCCTTCTCTGTCGCCGCAGCTTTGGGTGTTCCTTTGGGGCTATACCTCGCGCAGGCGTTTAGCTGGGAAACCCCCTTCTTTGTTATCGTTGGAATGGGGGTTATTACCTGGATCGCCCTTTGGTATTACCTGCCCCCCATTCGCGATCATTTAAATACCAGTTCTACGCTGCGTGGCCAGGCATTCTGGGCTCTGCTTCGCAATGGCAATGCTGGGTGGGCTTTATTATTCATCTTCATGCTTGTCATCGGGCACATGATCATGATTCCGCTGCTCTCACCTTACCTTGTGCATAACCTGGGACTGCCCGAGAAATATCTGTCCTTCGTTTATCTCATCGGCGGATGCCTGACCCTCTTCACTTCCCCCTGGGTGGGCCGTCTGGCGGATCGTCTAGGTCGGATTCAGGTCCTGGGCATCATGATCATCGTCGCCGCCGCCGTGGTGCTCACCATCACAAACGCGCCCCCTCTTCCCATCGCGGCCATCCTGACGCTCAGCGGCCTGTTTTTCATCTTCGCCAGCGGCCGTTTTGTACCTGCCCAGGCCATCGGTTCCTTAGCCGTGCCCCCCGCCCAGCGCGGCGCTTTCATGAGCCTGAATACCTGCGTGCGTGACATCGGTGGGGGCGTTGCCGCCAGCCTGGCCGGATACATCGTCACCACCGCTCCCTCAGGTGAAATGGTTAATTTTCATCGCATTGGTTACGTGGCCGTCGCTGCCTCCGCACTCAGTTACTGGCTTGGCACCCGCGTGCGTACTCAGGATATCACCCCACCCGCACCCCTTGTCTCATGAGCTCCACTGAAACTATCCGCGACCTTTACCGCGCCATGCGGGAGCAGGACGACAGTGCCGTCTTCGCCATTTGCACACCGGACATCATCTGGCAGCAAAGCACTGGCTTCCCCGGTGGCTCCACTTGGCATGGACCCGCCTCCGTCATCGAAAACGTCTTCCGCGCCAACGCCCGCCGCTGGACCGGATTCGCCTTTACAGAAGAAGAAATGATCGCCGCAGGAGATCGCGTCATCGTCCTCGGTCATTACTCCGGCACCGCCCCCGCCACAGGCAAGGCCATGCGTACCGCCGTCGCCCATGTTTATGATCTCACTGACGGCAAGGTCTGCCGCTTTCGAATGTTTGCGGATACCCATCCCATGTGGCAGGCCTTAAGTTCAGACAGTTGAGATATTCCGCCAGATGTCCCCGGCTGGCAGCGTTCATGACCTCCCTATCATGAAACCCAGCCTGTTACTTCCACTCGCCCTTATCTCTTTCTTCACCGTCGCCCGCGCTGAAGAGGCCTTCGTGCCCCTTTTCGACGGCAAAACCCTCACCGGCTGGGAGCAGCACAGCGGCACCGCCGAATACCGCGTCCAGGACGGAGCCATCGTCGGCAAGACCGTGCCGAATACCGGCAACTCCTTCCTCTGCACCGCCAAAAAATATGGCGACTTCATCCTCGAACTCGAATTCAAGGTGGAGCCTTCCATGAACTCCGGCATCCAGTTTCGCAGCAACTACTACACAAAGGACACTGAAGTTGAAATCGCGGGCAAAAAGAAAAAGTTCCCTGCAGACCGCGTCCATGGTTACCAGTTTGAGATCGACCCCAGCGCACGCGCCTTCACCGGTGGCGTTTATGATGAAGGCCGCCGCGGCTGGCTCTTTGACCTCAAGGAAAACGAAGCTGCCCGCAAAGCCTTCAAGCAGGGTGACTGGAACACCGCCCGCATCGAGTGCAAAGGCGATAGCATCAAGACCTTCATCAATGGCGTACCTGCCGCCGATCTCAAAGACGACCTCACTAAAGAAGGCGTCATCGCCCTCCAGGTCCACGGCATTGGCAAAAAGACCGAAGCCGTTGGCAAAGAAGTCATGTGGCGCAACATCCGCATCCAGGAGCTGAAATAAAGAAAGTAGTCCAGAGCTTTAGCTCGCCAGGATATGGAGATAGGGAAAAGATCCTTCCTCCGGTTCTGGTGGGCCAAGCCATCCCGGAGTCACCCCACCTCGCACCCTGCCTCCCGCATCTCCTCCACGGCCCGGTCCACATCCCCGGGTTGCAGATTCACCCCACGGCAGGCTTCCAGCAGCAGCTTTACCTGGAAGCCCTCCGCCAGCGCATCCAGCACGGTGAATTTCACGCAGTAATCCGTGGCGACGCCCGCCACATGCAGTTCCGTCACACCCTGCGCCTTCAGCCATTCACTCAGGCCCGTTGAGGCGCGGTGACCGTTGTCATAAAGACCGCTGTAGCTGTCGATCTGCGCATTCATTCCTTTGGTAAACACTCTCTGGATGCGTCGCGTCTCCAGCCCCGGCGCGAACAACGCCCCGCCCGTATTTTGCACGCAATGCACCGGCCATAGCGTCTGCGGCAGCCCGTCTAACAAAATGTGCTCATACACTGCCTTGCCCGGATGGTTTGCCGCAAAGCTACCGTGATCCTGCGGATGCCAGTCCTGCGTCGCCACCACCAGGTCAAAATCAGGCATCATTGCGTTCACCACCGGGATGATCTCATCACCCCTTGCCACAGCCAGTGCACCGCCCGGCATGAAGTCGTTTTGAATATCAATAAGCAGAAGTGTTTTCATGTTATATTTTGTTAGGCCGTTGCTCCCACCTTTCCCTTCGCCTCCACCATCATCGCCAGCTTCCTCTCCGCCAGCGTGCGCTCCACACCGGCCGGATACTCATGCGGATGCTGCAACCGCTTCACCGTGGCATGGAGATGAGTGAGTTGCTCCTGGCATCGTGCCTGGATTTCTTGCAGCGTCGGCTGTTCCCCCACCAGCACGCCTTGGCGAAAAACAGGCCGCAATAAATCCTCATGCACTGTACCCTCCGGCATCGCTTTCACACGCGTGGGATCAGCCGGATGCATGATCTCGGTCGGCACCGTGCAACCGCTTTCTTCATCATATATTGCATCACCACGAAACTCACCATTGAGCGTAAACCGCCTTACCTGCTGGATGCCCGGATTGCTCACTTTGATGGCCTGCTCGCTCAGCTTGATCTTCGGCTGCCACTCCCCGTTTTCATCGCGGATCGCGCCCAGTTTATACACGCCGCCCAGCGCTGCCTGCTCGCCCCCCGTCACCAGCTTCGTCCCCACTCCCCAGACATTGATCGCCGCACCCTGATGCTTCAGGCTTTCGATCAAATGCTCATCCAGGTCATTGCTCGCCACGATCGTCGCCTTGGGAAAACCCGCCTCATCCAGGATACGCCGCGCCTCGATGCTCAACCACGCCAGATCCCCTGAATCCAGCCGGATGCCCGCCAGTTCATGCCCTTCGCGTCGAAGCCGCTGGCCGATCTCCACTGCATGCCTCACCCCCTCCAGCGTGTCATAGGTATCCACCAGAAACACACAGTTGTTAGGCATCGCCTCCGCATACGTCGCAAAGGCCTCCAACTCCGTATCGAACGACATCACCCACGAATGCGCATGCGTCCCTCGCACAGGGATCCCATGCCTCATGCCCGCCAGCACATTCGAGGTCGAAGCACACCCACCGATGAAAGCCGCCCGGCTCGCCATCACCGCCCCGTCCGGTCCCTGGGCACGCCGCAGGCCAAACTCCAGCACCGGCTCACCCTGCGCCGCTAGGCATACCCGCGCCGCCTTCGTAGCGATCAGCGTCTGAAAATTCACGATGTTCAGCAGTGCCGTCTCCACCAGTTGCGCCTGGATGAGCGGCCCCTGAATTCGCAGCAGCGGCTCATGTGGAAACACCACCGTTCCTTCCGGGATCGCTTCCACGTTACACTGCCATTTCATCGTCCCCAAATAGTCCAAAAACCCTTTCTCAAACAAAGGCCGCCCATCCCTTCCCGGCAGCGTCGCCAGATACTCCAGCTCCTCCTGGCCAAACCGGAAACCCTCCAGCCACCGCACCACATCCCCCAGCCCCGCCGCAATGGCATACCCCCCTGCAAACGGCAGCTTGCGGAAGAAAAGATGAAACACCGCCTCCTGCTCCGCCTTGCCAGATTTCCAGTATCCGGCGGCCATCGTGAGCTGATAAAGATCCGTGAGAAGGGGGGTGTTTGTCGTCATAGGAAAAGTATAAAGAAAGAGATCGAAAACATTAAAGACGGCCATCCAGATAATCCCGCAATCGCGGATTCACCCGCTCTGCCCACACCCCGTGATACCACGGCGAGCGCATCTGCAGCCCAATCACTAGCAGCGTCACCGGCACCTGCCATCCACACGCCGGCCACCAACCCAGGTTCCCTTGAGCCACATGAAAAAGCACATTCAAAACCAAACTGGCAGCCCATAGCAGCTCCCACCTCCGCCACACCATGAACACATTGCAAAACAAAAAGAAATGCCCCACCGCCACCGGCACAATCCACCACATCTCATTCCCCCGAACCCTCAACCACCACGCCAGCCCCGCCCCTGCAATCAAGACCCCCGCATCTCGCAAAGAGAAGCGCAACCCGTGATGTCGTGGAGGTTGTTGATTTGAAATCATCATTTTAATCTAACAAATAGTTATTCAATGTGTCGTCTTATCACGCTCAAATACTCCCCACTCGCCGATGTCCTCCTCCCCAGCCCCAAAGGGGCGAGACAACACAGCCCAGGGCAAACGAAGTGCAGCCCTGGGGAGTAACATCCTGCGCATATCACCGCCATAGAGCCCTGAAAGGGCGGGACACTCCACCCCTTTCTCTGAAAAAGCCTGCGAACTTGCACCGCCCTGCCTGTGCGTGCTCTTGCTATTCATGATGTCAATCCCACACATAAGCCTCGTTGTATTCAATCTGGTAAACATCCAGCAGCTTCCGAAACTCTTCCTGAAAAGATCTTCCTGTATGATGTTGCTCCTGGTTGCGGATGTAGTGCGTCACTGCCTCCACCTGGGAGGCGCTCACCGAAAATGCCCCATATCCCCCCTGCCACGCGAACTCTCCAACGCCCCCTTCCTCCTTCATCCATTTCGAAGACTCCACCTTCACAGCCTTCACCGCATCCGAAAGCGCCACTGTCCTCGCCAGCCGAAACAGAACATGCACATGGTCCGGCATCCCACCCACGCACAAGACTGGGCAGGCAATCGCATTCAGCGTCCCCGCCAAATAAGCATAAAGCCCCGGCTGGATCATCTCCGCCACCCAGGACTCCCGCCCCTTCGTCGAAAAGACCAAATGAACATAAATCTGCGCAAGTGATTGTGGCATAATGTAATATGTTGGGAGGTATAGTTTGTTAGGTTAACTGCCCGACCTCCAAGCAGCCACAAAGGCCGAGGCAACGCAGCCCCAAAGGGGCGTGACAACAAAGCCCAGGGCAACGCCCTGGGTAGGGGCAAGCCACGCATTCCTCCGCCATAGAGCCCTGAAAGGGTGAGACACTCCACGCCCTCCGCCGGTTCGTCTGCAAACTTCCACCAATGCTATCGAGTCCATCATAGTTCCAGATTGAGGCACAGTTCCGCATTCATTGTCTCGCCCCTTCAGGGCTCTTTGAAGATTAACCATCCTTCACCTCCTCCCCAGGGCTACGCTCCTTCGTCGCTTGCCCTGGGCTTTGCTGTTCTGCCCCTTCGGGGCTGGGAAAAAAGGATTGAGTGACCTCAATCGAGCCCACGATATGACGGTTAAATTCTTCGAGCTCTTCCGCAGGTACCCACAGCTCGCGATGAACGTTTCCACCCACGACTTGCTCTCCGTAGCGGATCAAGAATTCAGCATCCACATCGAACCGAGTCACGAACCCAGATCCTGAGGCTGCAACATTCCAGTCACGGGCAATCTGGATCGCATACTCCTCATTCATCACCGGATAAAAGATGGGTTGTTCCGGTAAACGCGGAGGAAATGCTTTCCATCCAGATTCTTCAATCAGTTTCAGTTCTCTAGGGCCAACAGGCCGGTATAAAGTCTTCGTATTCATAAGGATCAATTTTCAATTAAACAGCCCCAAAGGGGCGCGACAGCACAGCCCAGCAACTGTGTGGTTACGCAAAGGTAATTTTGTCGTTTTTTAGGGCGGCGTTAAGCAGGACCAATAGCTTTCTGGCCACCGCAGTGAGAGCCACTTTGCCGGGTTTGCCGGCGGCGCGCAGACGCTTGTAAAAAGCTTTCAGGATAGGGTTTTTGCGAGCGGCGGTCAGGCTGGCCAGGTAGAGGGTGCGACGCACCGGTGCACGTCCTCCGCTGATGCGGCGCGGGCCTCGCCACTGGCCGCTGTCGCGGTTGAAAGGTGCCAGCCCAGCCAGGGCCGCCGCCTGGCCGCGGTGCAAGGTTCCCAGTTCAGGCATGTAGGCGCACAAGGACAGGGCACTGCGCCAGTCAATG